>CAZOLD010000168.1:0-3751 GCA_964580595.1 uncultured Eubacterium sp. | reverse complement strand
AGCAGTCCATCCGCATGCCCATTGCGACTGGGCTTTCAGAGTAACCTACCGCACAGTATACATCATTTTCGCGGAAAAATCCCCATTTTTTGAAAAAAAGGAAAAAAATATTGTTTTCCAAGCACAAGATTGATAGAATACCAAAGGAATATCGATGAGACGATAAACTTGCCGGGCATTCGGTTTTCCCATAAAAACCAAGGTTTTGCCGGGGAAAGGGCGGGAAACGGCCGGTCTGCCGCATGGAGGATGATAAGGAAATGGATTTTGTGAATATCAGGGAACTGTACCGTAAGAAGGAGAATTTCCTGGAAAAGGAAGTGAAGGTAGCCGGATGGGTCAGGAGCATCCGCAATTCCAAGAATTTTGGCTTCATCGTGGTGAACGACGGGACATTTTTTGAGCCACTTCAGGTCGTGTACCATGACGCCCTCCCGAATTTCGAGGAAATTGAGAAATTGAACGTGGGCGCGGCGATCATCGTGACGGGGAAGCTGGTGTCGACCCCGCAGGCGCAGCAGCCCTTCGAGGTGCAGGCCTCCAGGGTGGCGGTGGAGGGGCCGTCCACGCCGGACTATCCCCTGCAGAAGAAAAGGCACTCGTTTGAGTACCTCAGGACGATTTCCCATTTGCGCCCACGCACGAACACCTTTGAGGCCGTGTTCCGCGTGAGGTCCCTGACCGCGTATGCCATCCATAAGTTTTTCCAGGAAAGGGATTTCGTATATGTGCATACGCCCTTGATCACGGGGAGCGACTGCGAGGGGGCGGGGGAGATGTTCCAGGTGACGACGCTGGATTTGGCTAACGTGCCGAAGAAGGACGACGGCACGGTGGACTACGCGCAGGATTTTTTCGGGAAGCCCACGAACCTGACGGTGAGCGGGCAGCTCAACGGGGAAGCGTACGCGATGGCGTTTAAGAACATCTACACGTTCGGCCCTACGTTCCGCGCGGAGGATTCCAACACGCCCCGGCACGCGGCCGAGTTCTGGATGATTGAGCCGGAGATTGCCTTCGCGGACTTAGAGGACGACATGGCTCTCGCGGAGAGCATGCTCAAATACATCATCCGTTACGTGTTAGAGCACGCCCCGGAAGAGATGCGGTTTTTCAACCAATTCGTGGACAAGGGGCTGATCGCGCGCCTCAATAATGTCGTGAATTCGGATTTCGCCCATGTGACTTACGCGCAGGCCGTGGAAATCCTCGAGAAGAATAACGAGAATTTTGAGTTCAAGATGTCCTGGGGGGCGGATTTGCAGACGGAGCATGAGCGATACCTGACGGAGGAGGTGTTCAAGCGGCCGGTCTTTGTCACGGATTACCCGAAGGACATCAAGGCCTTTTACATGAAGCAGAACCCGGATGGCAAGACGGTGGCGGCCGTGGACTGCCTGGTGCCGGGGATTGGCGAGATCATCGGCGGAAGCCAGAGGGAAGACGATTACGGGAAGCTTTGCCGGAGGATGGAGGAGCTTGGCCTGCGGCAGGAGGATTACAAGTTTTACCTGGATTTGCGGAAATACGGGTCCGCGCGGCACGCGGGCTTTGGCCTTGGTTTCGAGCGGTGCGTGATGTACTTGACGGGAATGGCGAATATCCGGGATGTCGTGCCGTTCCCCCGGACGTCCAACAACTGCGAGCTGTAGCCGGCGCGCGGGGACGCGATAGGGGAAAACGGGCATCTTGGCGGGAGGGATGGCATGGAGAGGGAAATGGTCATCGTGCTTGACTTTGGCGGGCAGTACAACCAGCTGATCGCGCGGCGGGTGCGCGAGTGCGATGTGTATTGCGAGGTGCGGCCTTACACGATGGGCTTGGAAGAAATCAGGGAATTGAAGCCGAGGGGGATTATCCTCACCGGAGGTCCCGAGAGCGTTTGCGGGGAAGAATCCCTCCGCTGCGAGGAAGGGATTTTCGGGCTGGGGATTCCCATCCTTGGCATTTGCTATGGCTCGCAGCTGATGGCGCATTTGCTGGGCGGGAAAGTGAGCGCGGCCCCCGAGAGCGAATACGGGCATACGGAGGTGGAGGTGGACGCCTCCGACGCGCTGTTTTTAGGCGTGCCGGAGAGGACGGTTTGCTGGATGAGCCACACGGATTATATCGCCGAGCCGCCGGAAGGGTTCCGCGTCACGGCCCGCACGGCGTCCTGCCCTGTCGCGGCGATGTCCTGCCCGGACCGGAGGCTCTACGCGACCCAGTTCCATCCCGAGGTCGTGCATACCAGGGAAGGGAAGACGATGATTAAAAATTTCGTGCGGGGCATATGCGGCTGCGCGGGGGATTGGAAGATGGATTCCTTCGTGGAGGGCGCGGTCGCCGGCCTTCGGACGCGGATTGGGGGCGGCAGGGCGCTTTGCGCCTTGTCGGGCGGCGTGGATTCCTCCGTCGCGGCGGTCCTGCTGTCTAAGGCGATCGGGAAGCAGCTTACTTGCGTGTTCGTGGACCATGGGCTGCTCCGGAAAAACGAAGGGGACGAGGTCGAGGCGGTCTTCGGGCCGCGGGGGGATTATGAGCTTAATTTCATCCGCGTGAACGCGCAGCAGAGGTTCTACGGGAAGTTAAGGGGCGTCACGGATCCGGAGGAGAAACGCAAGATCATCGGTCGGGAGTTTATCCGGGTGTTCGAGGAGGAGGCCGGGAAAATCGGCGCCGTGGATTTCCTCGTGCAGGGGACGATTTACCCGGACGTGATCGAGTCGGGGCTGGGGAAATCCGCGGTCATCAAGTCCCACCATAATGTCGGCGGCTTGCCGGATGCCGTGGACTTCAAGGAGATCATCGAGCCGCTCCGGATGCTGTTCAAGGATGAGGTGCGGGAAGTGGGGTTGGAATTGGGGCTGCCCGAGAGCCTGGTGTTCCGCCAGCCATTCCCCGGACCGGGGCTCGGCATCCGCATCGTCGGCGAGGTGACGGAGGAAAAGGTGAGGATCGTGCAGGACGCGGATTATATCTACCGCGAGGAAATCGCGAAAGCCGGGCTGGACAAGGAATTGGGGCAGTATTTCGCGGCCTTGACGAATATGCGCTCCGTGGGCGTGATGGGGGACTCCAGGACGTATGACTACGCGCTCGCCCTGCGGGCTGTGAACACCAGCGATTTCATGACGGCGGAGGCGGCGCGGCTCCCGTGGGATCTTTTAAACAGAGTGACGAACCGGATCGTGAACGAGGTGAAGGGAGTGAACCGCGTCCTTTACGACTGCACGGGCAAGCCGCCCGGGACGATTGAGCTCGAATAATGCGGAAAAATGCCGCGAAACGCATGAAATAAGCGTTCCGCGGCATTTGAAGTTTCCCCGTGATGCTAGAATGATGTCGGGAGGCACGCGCCCCGCCGGCGCAGGACGCAAGAATAGCCGCCCGCGTCGCCGAGGACGGGCGGCTATTTCCCGGAAAAAATTGGACAAGTTGCCCTTGGCAGGCCGTCTGGCGGCTCTATTAGGCATCTCCACACAATGCCTAATGCCAAGGCCTTACTAGTATACCACACGGCGCCCGGCGTTTCAAGCCCCATTTCCGAAAGCCTTCCCCGCCAGCGGGATGGCCCCGCAAAGGGGCCGTTGCAATCCCGCGCCGGGCGTGGTAATATCCTGCTGGGTGTCACCAAGATGGTGGACGGCTGGCCCTCCCCGGAGGGGTGCTAAGCGCCAGTGGCGCTTGATCAGCACCGACCGGAGCAGGGCGGAACCTGTGTTCTACACTCCGTTTCGGTCGGCGCAGATCCTGCGTCCACCGGACGCAG
>CAZOLD010000167.1:0-3789 GCA_964580595.1 uncultured Eubacterium sp. | reverse complement strand
GTCCGCGTTCTCCCCGTGCGCGATATATCCAGGCTGGTGAGCGAAATGATCCCAGATCCCCGGTCACTTCCCGTCCTCGTCATAGGCGCCCTCCACCTGATGTGCCGCAGATGCCGCGCCCCACAAAAAATCTCTCGGAAAGCCCATGCCGTCCGTCCTCCTTTCTTTTCGTCCGAAAGGCGCTGGGCGCGGACACCCTCGCCTGGCGACTTCTCTTTTCCTGCTTTACCTTTCCCTCTTTTTTCTTTTTCAGCTTCTTATTTCCATCATCCCCGCTTCGCCGGCGCCATTCCCGCTAATAAGCCAAATACTCCTTCCCGCAGAACGGGTCCACCGGGCTCTTGCCCAAAAACGGGCTCTTGCCCGTGATCTTCTCCACCACCGCGTCAATCATGGTGTCGTGGTTCGAGTAGGCGTTGACGTACGTCTTCACCATCGGCACGTCCAGCAAATGGTACGGGTTCTGCAAGGAGATGAACAGGGTAGGCACGACCTCGACGAACCAAGGGATGTTGTTCCCCGCGCCGAACGGCGCGTGCCAGTTTAACCGATTCGTCGTCTTGTTCGAGGCGTTCTCCACGTTCCCGAGATAGACCACCAGGTCATACTTGCTTCGGAACTCGCCCACCGTCTCGAACCGCATCGGCTTCGAAAAGTCGAAGACCTCCTCCTCGTAAGGGATCATCTTAAAGCCCTCGCGCTCCATGTCCTCGACGAACCGCCGCGCGACGCGCTCCTCCGACGGGCACTTGCCCAGGATTTCAAAGAGCACGCGCCGATGCCGCTTCGGAGAGATCGGCAGAAGGCCCTGCGTGTCCTTCACGAGCGTCACCGCCTTGTCCGCGCACTCCTTGGCCCACGCCTTGTGCTCCTCACACCCAATGATTACAAGATCCTCCCGCCTTGGCGCCAGCGTTTTGTACTCCCGCCTCGCGTGAAGCCCGATCGCGGCCTTGGCCGCCAGGATCCTCGTGATTGCCTCGTCCAGCCTACGCTCTGAGAGGATGCCCGTCTCGTACCCCTTGCGCATGAACTCCAGATCCTCCTCGTAATCCTTATTGAACAAGATCATGTCGCACCCGGCCTCGATGCAGTACGGCACGGACCTCTCGCGGTCCATCGCGCACATGAACCCCACCATCGGCGACGCGTCCGTGATGATCATGCCGTTGAAGCCCAGCTGGCCGCGTAGCAGATCCCCCAAAAGCTCCGGGGAAAGCGACGCCGGGATGAGCTTCCTCGGGTGGTCCGGGCAAAACCGCCTCTGATAGGCCGGCATCGCGATATGCCCCACCATGACCGTGAGCGCGTCCGCGTCAATGAGCGTCTTGTAGATGTCGCCATAGGTCTCGTCCCACTCCTCGCAGGAGAGGGAGTTCACGCTAGTCAGGATATGCTGGTCCACCTCGTCCACGCCGTCCCCCGGGAAATGCTTGATCGAGACGGCCACGCCGCACTCCCTCGCCCCGCGCATGTAGGCCAGCCCGCACGCCTTGACCATCTCCTTGTCTCTGCCGTACGTGCGGACGTTGGTGATCGGGTTGTGGTAGTTCCGATCGATGTCCACCACGGGCGCGAACGCATAGTTGCATCCGACTGCCCGCGCCTCGGCGCACGACACCTTCCCGAGGCGGTAGGCCTGCTCGGGGTCGCCCGTCGCGGCGACCTGCATCTGCTTCCCGAACGCGGTTCCCTCCTCCACGATGCCGTCCCCGCCGGCCTCTAAGTTCGCCGAGAGGAACATCGGCACCTTCGCGTTCTCCTGAAGGTACGTGTATGCGGCGAAAAGCTCCTCCGTCTTCCCCATGCGGAACATCAGTCCCCCCGGGTTTCGTTCCAGGATCTCATGCCGCAGATACTGCTCGTTCGGCGAGTAGCCGATAGGAAAGAACAGCTGCTGCAGCTTCTCCGTGAGGCTCATTGACGCCTTCGTGTCCTCCACCCAGCGGATGTCCTCATCGGATAGGTAAAATGGCCTTGCCCTCAAATCTATCATAAGTTTCCCTCCTGCCGCTGGAGGCCTCCCGCCGCCAGCACGCCGCTAAACGCCCTCCAAGCCGGGGCGGCCTAGGCCTCCGATGACTTCTTTCCCCGGATCCTCGCGAGGAGGGCCGGGATCTTGTCCGCCTGCGCGGAGAAGGAGTAGAACCCAAGGACGAATATGCCCATGATGATCTGCTGCCAGCCGCCGGCGCCAAGGTTCAGGCAGTTCAACCCATAGTTCATGATCTCCATCCCGATCGCCGCGATCGCGATCCCGATGACGTCGTTGCTCGCGAGGCCGATGAACGTCCCCATGAAGACCGGGACGATGTAGGAGAACATGATGCTGGACGTCGCGAGCCCGGACTGCGGGGTCACCTCGTTCTGCGACACGTACACGATGGCCGCGAGGCCGATGATGATCCCCGTGAAGAAATACGTGACGAAGACGTTCTTCTTCTCGTCAATCCCGATGTTCACGCCCGCCCGCTGGTTGTTCGAGAGCACCTTTCCCTTCCTGCCCGCCGCCGTGAAGTACGTGAACACCACGAAGGCCACGATGGCGAGCGCCGTCGGGAGCAGCACGCCCGGGATCCTCCCGAAAATGGATGTGTGGGCCTGCGAGTAGAACACGCGGATCCCCTGCCCTCCGAACACCAGGTAGGTAAGCGACTCATACAGCAAGGTCATGCCGATCGTGCAGATAATGATGGGCAGCCTCCCCACAATGTAGACCACCGCCGTCACGCAGCTTAGGACGATGCCGACCGCGACCGCCGTGATCAGCGCGATCCAAGGGCTGTTGGTCAGAAGGCCCACGTTCCCGGCGATGATCGACGTGAGGATCATGGACGCGCCGCCGGAGAAGTCGAACCTCCCATTCTTCAGCTGGAGCCAGATGGCCAGCGCCACGCAGATCGTCATGCAGGCGTTCAGGATGACGTGGCGGACAAGCCCGCCGCCGCTCAGGAAAATCAGCTCGCCGTTCTCATACCCCTTGCCGCTGAACATGGTGATGAGCAGCATCACCACGAACATCAATACGGGAAAGGCGGCCGATAACGCTATCTTCTTTATGATGCCGCTGCTCGATTTCATGCTTCTCCCTCCATTCCCATTCGGGTGGCCTTACTTGATGCTGTCTATCGTCATGGTCGCCAAGATCCCCTTCAAATCCGCATAGGTCGCGTCCGGGTTGGCGTACGCCGTCATGTTCAGAACATCGTCCGGCGTGTACATCGCGTTCGCCGCGTCCTTCGTGAAGTACAGGCTCTTCTCAAACTTCTCCAGATCTTCGTCGCTGTTGATCACGTACTGCGCCGAGCTGACGCGCTCCGCCTCCGCCGGCTGGTCGGAGAAGGTGGCGCCGTTAATCTTATTGAGAAGAAGCACCAGAGGGAAGGTGATGGACTCCACCGCCGTGACCATGTTCTGCTGGTAGGTGCCCGTCCCGGCAGTGCCGAAGTTCGCCTCCTCGCCGCCGTCAAATCCCGTCGTGAAGAGCTTCATGGAGCTGTCCTTGCCTGCCTGGACCATCGTAGGATACACGAAAGCGGTTCCTGCCGCGAAGGACATGATCGCCTGAGAGTCCGGGTGCTTTGAAAAATAGGTGGCATCAAGCGGCGCGAACTCCAGCACGTCGCTCTCCTCGTCCAGAGGATCCACCGTAATCGGCGTGTCCGCCGTCTTGTTGTACTCGTCCACTGCCGCCACGAACTGCTCCGCCCCGGTCATCTGGGACGGGAATGCCCACACTGGGAACACCGCCATGGACACGTGCGTGATCGGGCTATCCGCGTTTCGCTC
>CAZOLD010000166.1:0-3790 GCA_964580595.1 uncultured Eubacterium sp. | reverse complement strand
GAACATGTTCTTGACGAAATGCGCCTGCCAAGCAACCTCCATGATGAAGCGGATTGCCATGCGGGTATCCTTGTTCGCGCCGCAGAACGCGTCAACGACATAGAGCTTCTTGCCGGAGAGCTCCTTCAAGGCGATCTCCTTCACCGCGTTCCATGTCTCCACGGAAGCGGGATGATTGTCATTCTTGTATTCGTCGGAAGTCCACCATACCGTGTCCTTGGAATTCTCGTCCATCACGATGAACTTGTCTTTGGGGGAGCGGCCGGTGTAAATCCCCGTCATGACGTTCACCGCGCCGAGCTCGCTTTCCTGGCCCTTCTCATAGCCTTCCAGGCCTGGCTTCGTCTCCTCCTCAAACAACGATTCGTAGGAAGGGTTGTACACGATTTCCTTCGTGTCGCTAATGCCGTACTTGGTTAAATCAATAGCCATTTCACACTTACCTCTTTTCTTTAGATTTTGGGCGTAAAGTAAATACCATCCGCCGGACATGGACTTGCCATCTCTATGTAATTATACATGATATAGCAAGAAAATCAACAAATTCCTTTGTTTTTTTTGAAATTGCCGCTTATCTTTTCCTTGCAATCCATGCGGAAAATCGTTACAATATCAAGGAAACGGCGCACGCCCCGCGAGGAGGCGGCGGCTGGTGCCGTAGGACGGCGGATTTACATGCGTTTTTGCATTTTGGATGCCGGGCGGGGGCGGTTTTGGCGCTCTTGTGCCGCGCAGGGCGAAAGGAATGGGTTCGGGATGGAGAATGAGAAGACGAGAAAATGCCACCACTTGGGGCGGAAAGTGAGCATCGTGGTGGCTTGCATGCTGATATTGAGCATCGGGATTGTCGTGCAGGTGTGCGTTTCGGAATTCCGGACGCTTACGAAGAACATGCTCCAGTACCAGTGCGTAAGCGGGACGAACGTGCTGGCCTATGAGCTGGCCGCGCATCCGGACGATGAGGACCTGACCTCCCTTTTGGATTCCCTCAAGGAGCGGACGGGATGCGAGTATACGATATGCAAGGGGAACGTGCGCACCTACACCACGGTCATGCAGGACGGGGAGCGCGTCGTCGGGACGACCCTTCCCGAGAACATAGGGAAGATCGTGCTAGAGCAGGGGCAGCCCTACGTCGGGACCGTGAAGATCTTAGGCGAGGACCATCTTTGCTCTTACGTGCCGACTAAGGACGCCAACGGCAAGGTCGACGGGGCGCTTTTCTCGGGCGTGTCCGTGGCGGCCGCGGACGCGGAGATCAACAAGACGGTGAACAAGTCATTGGCTGTCGGGGCGGTCCTCATTGTCGTCGCCATTTTTCTGCTGGCGGCCTTCATCCGCCGGACAGTCTCAAAGCCGCTTTCGAAGCTCGCGGCATTGGCCCAGACGATGGAGCAGGGGGATATGGGGCTCCACAGCGAGAGGAAGCCGATGAATATCCGGTCTAACGATGAGGTGGGCTTCCTAGCACACGCGTTCGAGCAGACGATGGACAGATTGAACGGCTATATCGGGGAGCTATCTAGCGTGCTTGAGGCGATCGCGCACGGCAACCTTTCCGTCGAGACAAGCCAGGATTACGTGGGGGATTTCGTTTCCATCAAGGAATCCCTTGATGGCATACTTGCCAGGTTAAACAGCACGATGTCGCAGATTATCGAGAGCTCCGACCACGTTTCCAACGGGGCGGAGCAGATGGCGGTCGGCGCCACGTCGCTAAGCCAGGGCGCGGTGGAGCAGGCAAGTTCCGTCGAGGATTTGGACAGCAACATCGAGCGGATTTCCGAGCAGGTGGAGATGACGGCGGGGAACGCGACTAAGGCCAGTGACAAAGTGGAGCAGGTGAGCGAGCAGATCCTGGAATGCAACCGGAAGATGCAGGAAATGATCGGGGCGATGCAGGAGATCAACGACCGCTCGAATGAGATTGGGAAGATCATCAAGACGATAGAGAACATATCGGCGCAGACGAACATCCTGGCCTTGAACGCCTCCGTCGAGGCGACGCGCGCGGGCGAGGCAGGAAAGGGATTCGCCGTGGTGGCGGGGGAGGTGCGCGAGCTCGCGGCCAAGAGCGCGGAAGCGTCGCAGACGACCACGATGCTGATCGAGCGCTCCATTTCGGCGGTGGAGCAAGGCACGAAGATTGCCAACGAGACGGCGGAGCGCCTGGAGTCCGTGGTTTCCGGGGCGGGCGACATCGTGGACGTCACGAACGAGATCGCGGAGGCCGCCAGGACGGGGGCGGATTCCGTGATGCAGGTGCGGGAGCAGATCCGGCAGATTTCCAGCGTCGTGCAGACCAACTCGGCGACGGCGGAAGAGAGCGCGGCCACCAGCCAGGAGCTGAGCCACCAGGCCGGCGTCTTGAAGGACTTGATCCGGGTATTCCATCTAAGGAGGAAATGACCCTCAGCGGGCGCAGGTCAGGGTGCCGGATCCATTTTCGAGATGCATTCCTTAATGGCCGCGAAGCTTTCCGCGCTGATGTCATGCTCCATCCGGCAGGCGTCCTCGCGGGCGACCTGCTCGTCGACGCCCAGGCGTATGAGCCAATCTGACAGGAGCGTGTGCCTCTCCAATACTCCCTCCGCCCGTTCCTTCCCGCTTTCGGTCAGGGTGATGAATCCGTTTTCGTCTACCGTGACATATTCGCGGGTTCTCAGGTTCTTCATCGCCACGCTGACGCTGGGCTTGCTGTATCCTAGCTCTCCCGCGATGTCGATGGAACGCACGTTTCCGATCCTGCGCTGCAGCAGCAGGATTGTCTCCAAATAATCTTCCAGGGATTCTTCTGATTTATGCTTGATGTATTGCATGGCTTCCTCCTGTTTCTTGAGGCATGCCGCGTTTCGCGGCGAACGCGGAACCGGTATCAGGCGCCTTTTGGCCCGCGTCTGGCCGTAGCGGGCTATTTCCGATATCATACCATTTTGCGCGGGAAAATACAAGGATTCGCGGGGCGCGTCCGCTTGCTCCTCATCCTGCGTCCCCCATGGGGCGCCGCGCGTTTCCGTCCGGGGAAGCGGCGGGGACGTCATATGGGCCCCGCCGGACTTTGTGGAAAATGGCAATTTGAGGCCCGCTAAACCTGGGTGAATTGGCGAATTTGACGAAAACAGGCGGGAGGATAAGAAAAATCTTGGAATTGCCTTGACAAGTTAGTCAAGTATAACTAGGATAGAATCGTGTTAGGCTTGACTAATCATCTCATGCCGTGAAGGGAGTGAGTCTGGCAGATGATGCCTTTGGCGTATGCGAACGTGGGCGAGGAGAACATCATAAGGAAGGTCGGGGGGAACGCGGAGACGAAGAAGCATCTCGCGAACTTAGGCTTCGTAGTCGGCGGCAGCGTTTCCGTCGTCGCGGAGATGAACGGGAACGTCATAGTCAACGTAAAAGAGGCAAGGGTCGCGATCAGCAAGGAGATGGCCCAGAAGATCATGGTTTGAAAGGAGGATGGGCATGAGGACGCTGCGGGAAGTGAAGATCGGGGAGACCGTGAAGGTCAAGAAGCTCCACGGGACGGGCGCGGTGAAGCGGAGGATCATGGATATGGGCATCACGAAGGGAGTGGAGGTCTATGTGCGAAAAGTGGCTCCCCTTGGGGACCCGGTAGAGGTTACCGTGCGAGGCTACGAGCTTTCGCTTCGCAAGGAAGATGCGGAAACGATTGAGGTGGAAGAGGTGGGATAGGAGTTTTTGCCCTTTGGTTAGCCAATACTAATCGCGGGCTGCCCCGCAAAGCGGGGCGCCACCATGGATGAAAGCCCACGGATTGCTCCGCTGC
>CAZOLD010000165.1:2475-3844 GCA_964580595.1 uncultured Eubacterium sp. | reverse complement strand
GCGCGGAAAGCGCGATCTCGGGCGTAGCCCGGAAATATTATTGTAAAGGTTTCGGAATGATTTGTCAAAAACGGGATTTTGGTTTATAATCCTATTTGTCACGGTAAGGAATCGTTCCTGCGGGGGGAGCGGACATGAGAGATGGAATGGAAGTGGGGCTTTGGGTAACATGCACATTACGACTTATTTCATTTGGTTCATTCTTTATTCGATCATAGGATGGGTTTACGAGACGTTATTTTGCAGCATTCAGAACTTAAGGTGGTATAACAGGGGGATGCTGATGGGCCCGTATTGCCCGATTTACGGCGTGGGGGCCATCTTGGATATCCTGCTTTGCAGCAATTTCGACAGCGGCTGGAAAGTGTTCGTCGCGTGCATGCTGGGGTCCGCGGTCCTGGAATACGCGACTTCCTGCGCGACGGAGTACCTCTTCCACGCGGTTTGGTGGGATTACAGCGATCTCCCGCTGAACTTAAATGGCCGCATCTGCCTCTTCGCCTCGCTAGGGTTTGGCGCGGGCGGCCTGCTGGTGCTTTATGGCATACAGCCGTACATGGCCGCGCTTACGGATATGATCCCGCCGTTCTGGCAGGAGCTGGTCGCGCTGATCCTCATGGCGGTCTTCGCGGCGGATTGCGCGCTCACGGCGGATTCCCTGATCGGGCTGAACGTGAAGCTGGATAACATGATCAAGGCGATAGACGCGCAGATCTCGGAGCGTTACGAGGCGTTCATCGAGAACACGAGGCAGAATATCTCGGATGGCATCGAGTCGCTCAAGGGGAAAACCTCCATGGAGGAATTCCGGGAACGCAGGATGAACGAAGAGGTGGAGAGGACGGTCTCCGCGATGAGCTGGAAGCAGGAGAGGGCGCTGCGCTCCTCCGCCTCGTTCCGGCGCAACAAATACAGCGAGATCGGCAACAAGATGAAGAGCAGCCTGACCTCGCGCGGGGAGAGCAGGCGTGAGGAGAAGAGGCGGAAAAAGGCGAGCCGGAGCGGGTGAGCCGCGCTGTGAGGCGCACAGCGCGGGATGGCATTTAGCGGGCCATGCCATTGCGGCGGGAGGAGGCAAGCCTTGCTTCACGGAGAGAAATCCCATCGGGGAACCCGAATTTGGGATCTCGATTTCCGCCGCGCGGCGCGGGATGCTTGCGATGGCAGGGAGAATGTGGTATGCTTTCGGCAGGGCACATGGTCGGAGCAAAAGAGAGGGAAGATGGCGAGGAAAGGTGGTGCGGGACATGGTAGGATCGGTTGGCGGGAGTGGGTTTGACGGTTATCCCGGGCTTTACGCGCGCGGCGCGCAGGAACCGGGAAGCGCGACGGACAGGACGGGAAGCGTGACGGGCAGGACGGGAAGCGT
>CAZOLD010000165.1:0-2375 GCA_964580595.1 uncultured Eubacterium sp. | reverse complement strand
CAGGACGGGAAGCGTGACGGGCAGGACGGGAAGCGTAGCGGGCAGGACGGGCCGCGCCGCGGAAAGCTTGGGGTGGCCTATGGCATGGCCCGGGCGCGGCGTCCCGGAGGGGGAATGGCAGCGCGGGCCTTATGGCGCGTTCCGCAAGGTTTCCGACAAGGATTCTGGCAGGACGGGCAGGGTCCCGAAAGGGGAATGCCAGACCTGCGCGAAGCGGAAGTACAAGGACGGATCGGACGAGAATGTCTCCTTTAAGTCCGCGGCACATGTCTCTCCGGAAGCGGCCGCGAGCGCGGTGCGCTCTCACGAGGGGGAGCATGTCTCCAACGCGTATGAGAAGGCGGCGGAGAAAGGCGGGAAGGTGGTTTTCGCTTCCGTGAGCATCCACTTGGCTGTCTGCCCGGAGTGCGGGCGGACTTACGTTTCCGGAGGGACGACTTCCACGAAAATCGCGTATCCGTCCGATCCCGTGCCCGAGCCCCGGGAGGAGAGCGAGGGCGGGGATACGGAGTAAGCCTTAGGGCGCCGGGAGGCGGCTTTTCTGGGAAGCATTCTTGGGGCACAGGTGCGGCGGCCCTGCGGCGCGGAGCTGCGGGCGCGGCAAAGCGGCCTTAGGGCGCGGGGAAGTAGCCCTAGGGCGCCAGGAGGTGGCTTTTCGGGGAAGCACTCCTGGGACACAGCGCGGCGGAGGGATTCGCCGCGGATGGGGGAGGATTCATGGACATTATCAAGAAGCTTTCCAAGGAGCTTGGCATCAGGGAGGGACAGGCGGAGGCCGCCGTGCGGCTGCTAGACGAGGGGAACACCGTCCCCTTCATCGCCCGTTACCGCAAGGAGAAGACGGGGGCGCTAAGCGATGAGGTCCTAAGGAACCTGTCCGTGCGCCTGGGCTACCTGCGGAACCTGGAAGAGAAAAAGGAGCAGGTATTGTCCGCGATCGAGGAGCAGGGCAGGATGACAGAGGAATTGCGGCGGCAGATCCTCTCGGCGGAGACGCTGGTGGCCGTGGAGGATTTGTACCGCCCCTACCGCCCGAAACGGCGCACGCGGGCGACCGTCGCGAAGGAGAAGGGGCTGGCGCCGCTCGCGGACGTCATTTTGGCGCAGACGACGGAACAGAGCCTGGAAAAAGAGGCCTTGCCGTTCGTGGACGGGGAAAAAGGGGTGGGCAGCGCGAAAGAGGCGATCGAGGGGGCGATGGACATCCTTGCCGAGGCGGTTTCCGACGAGGCGGATTACCGGAAAGACATCCGCGACGTCACGATGCGGGAAGGAAAAATCGTTTCCACGGCCAAGAATCCGGAGGCGCCGTCCGTCTACGAGATGTATTATGATTTCGAGGACTCCCTGGAGAAGTTAGCGGGGCATCGTATCCTCGCGCTGAACCGCGGGGAGGCCGAGAAGGTCCTGAGCGTGAAGGTGGAGGCCCCCACAGACCGGATCCTGCGTTATTTGGAGAAGAAGCTGATTTCGCGCGATAACCCGCGCACCTCGCCCGTCTTAGCGGCCGTGGCCGCGGATGCGTACAAGAGGCTGATCGCGCCCTCGATTGAGCGCGAGATCCGCGCTGGCCTGACGGAGAAGGCGGAGGATGGCGCGATCCGCGTATTTGGCAGGAACTTAGAGCAGCTCTTGATGCAGCCCCCGGTCGCGGGCAAGGTGGTCTTGGGGTGGGATCCCGCGTTCCGGACGGGATGCAAGCTTGCCGTGGTGGACGCCACGGGCAAGGTCTTAGACACAGCCGTCATTTTCCCGGTCGCCCCGCAGAACAGGGTCCGGGAGGCGAAGGACGTATTAAGGAAGCTGATAGAAAAATACGGGGTCTCCCTGATTTCCGTCGGGAACGGCACCGCCTCCAGGGAGTCCGAAAGGTTCATCGCGGATTTCTTAAAGGAGATCCCGCAGCAGGTGCAATATGTCATCGTGAACGAGGCGGGCGCGTCGGTCTATTCGGCCAGTGAGCTGGCGACGGAGGAATTTCCGGATTTCGACGTGGGGCAGCGGAGCGCGGCGTCCATCGCGCGGCGCCTGCAGGACCCGCTGGCGGAATTGGTCAAGATCGATCCCCGCTCCATCGGAGTCGGGCAGTACCAGCACGACATGGACCAAAAGAAGTTAGGGGCCGCGTTAGAGGCCGTCGTGGAGGATTGCGTGAACAAGGTCGGCGTGGACCTGAATACGGCGTCGGCGCCCTTGATGGAATACATTTCCGGCATCAGCAAGGCCGTGGCGAAGAATATCGTGGCCTACCGCGAGGAGAACGGGAGGTTCGAGACGCGCGCCCAGCTAAAGAAGGTGCCGAAGTTAGGGCCAAAGGCTTTCGAGCAATGCGCGGGCTTCATGCGCATCCGGGGCGGGAAGAACCCCCTGGACGC
>CAZOLD010000164.1:0-3845 GCA_964580595.1 uncultured Eubacterium sp. | reverse complement strand
GAAAGCCCACGGATTGCTCCGCATGGACATTAGCGACTGGGCTTTCAGAGTAATCTCAGATGAAGGTCAGGATCCCCAGGGATTTCAGAAGGAGGACGAGCAGGAGCGCCGGCGCGACGTAGCGCAGCATCACGACATAGAGCTTCTTCCTGCCGAACTTGCATCCGGTTTTCTCAACCTCCCCGATGACGGTCTGCGGGCCGATGACCCAGCCTACCAGCACGCACGTCGCGATGGCCACGATCGGCATGAGGCAGTTGTTGCTGACATAGTCCATGATGTCCAAAATCTGGCCCACCGTGCCGTTCGGCAGGGTCACCTCCACGTACAGCTTGTTGTACCCCAGGCATACGATGACGCCGACCACGAGCGCGACCGCCGTCTCGATGGTCGCCGCCTTCACGCGCGACATATGGAACTTGTCCATGAGGCTGGAGACGACCGCCTCCATGATGGACACGGCGCTAGTCAGGGCGGCGAAGAACACCATGGCGAAAAACAGGCAGCCGATGGCGTTCCCGACCCGCCCCATCGCCGCGAAGACCTTAGGGAGGGAGACGAACATCAGGCTAGGGCCCGCCGCCTCCATGCCTTCCCTGCCCATGAAGGTGAAGACCGCCGGGATGATCATGACGCCCGCCAGGAACGCGACCGCCGTGTCGAAGAACTCAATCTGGTTGATGGATTTCATGAGGTTCTCCTCATCCTTCACGTAGGAGCCGTAAGCGACCATGATCCCCATCGCCACGCTCAGGCTGAAGAACAGCTGCCCCATCGCGTCCACCAGCACGGAGAAGAACCCTTTCACCGTCAATCCGGAAAAATCCGGGATCAGATAGATCTTCAGCCCTTCTAAGCCGGTGCGCGTCACGCCGCTCGCGTCCGTATTGCTTAACGTCAGGGAGAAGATGGCGATACCTAACACGAGCAGCAGCAGGACCGGCATCAGCACCTTAGACGTCTTCTCGATGCCCTTGTTGACCCCGCGGAACACGACGAACGCGACGAGCGCCAAAAACACGATCAGGTAAATGAATGGCTCCACCTCCCCGCTAATGAAACCGGTGAAATACCCGTCCTCCACGGTCTTGCCGCCGTCTCCCGTCAGGAACGCGACGAAATACTTGATGACCCAGCCGCCGATCACCGTGTAATACGGCATGATGATGACCGGCACGAGGCAGGCGAGCACGCCCAAAAACCCCCATTTCTCCTTCAGGCTGCCGTACGCCGTCAGGGGGCTCTGCCTTGTCTTGCGGCCGATCGCGACCTCCGTCGTGAGAAGCGTGAACCCGAACGTGACCGCTAAGATCAGGTAGACCACCAGGAACAGGCCGCCTCCGTCCTTCGCCGCCAAATGCGGGAACCTCCAGATGTTCCCAAGCCCGACCGCGCTGCCCGCCGCCGCGAGCACGAAGCCGATCGAGCCGGAAAATGAATTTCTGCCCTTTTCGTTTTTCATGGTTTTGCCGGGGAATCCCCCGCTCCTTTCTATAATTGTCAGGCGCCAATGCCGCGCCCCGTCTATCATACCATTGATTTTTCCCTCAATCAATGATAAGATATCGTGGTGAGCGGGCAAATGGCCGCGATTAGCAAAATGAAGGGGGTTTTCTCGTGCATACCTGGCAAATTGTACTGATTGTGGTTGCGGTTATCCTGATAGCGGTGATCGTCGCGCTTTACTTCCTAGGCAAGAAGACGCAGAAGCGGAAAGCGGAGCAGGACGCGCAGATCGCGGCTGCCGCGCAGACTTGCTCGATGCTGATTATCGACAAGAAGCGGCTTCCCGCCAAGGACTCGGGGCTTCCCGCCTTCGTCATAGACCAGATGCCCAAGACGATGCGGAGGACGAAGCTCCCCGTCGTCAAGGCGAAGGTCGGCCCAAAGATCATGACGTTTATCTGCGAGGACTCGATATTCGACAGCATCCCGACCAAGAAGGAAGTGAAGGCCGTCGTGAGCGGATTGTACATCACGTCCGTGAAGGGGCTGCGGGCCTCCGCCCAGGATACCGGCCCGAAGAAGAAGATGGGGTTTTTCGCGAGGGCCAAGCGGGCCGCGGAGCAGCAATTAGAGGAGCAGCAGAAGAAATCCTAAGGTGCGCGGCCTCGCGGCCGGCGCTAGGGCGTTTCGCGCCGCCGCCCGGGCATGGGCGGCGGCGCTTTTTGATGCGGGACGGCGCGGGGCGCTTAGGGGCGCGGCGCGCGCGATGCAAGTGTGGAAAAACGCTAGGCATTTAGGTGCGGTGCGGGAAGCTCTGCGAGACCACGGGCGTGGCGCCATCGTGAGCACGGGCGCGTCCTTGGGTCTGACGCATGGGTGCCATATGCCGTGCACGGGATTTGCGCCGCGCACGGGCCGCGCTTCATGGCCGCCGCGTGGAATAGGCACGGGGAAGCAACGCGCTCTCACGGGCGCGGCGCGCGCGTGTCCGCCGCTCGGATCGCCTTTCGCACTTGCAAGACCATGGCAGGCGGCACGGAAAGCCCGTCCACCCCCATCCGAAGGAGAGTTTCCGTAAGGTCCGTGTCAGCCGCCAGATCCCCGCAGATTCCCGCCCAGATGCCCGCCGCGTGGGCATTTTCCACCACCATCCCAATCATGCGCAGCACGGCCTCATGGCGCGGGTTGTAGAATGCCGCGACCTTCGCGTTCTGCCTGTCGGCGGCAAGCGCGTATTGCGTCAGGTCGTTCGTCCCGATGCTGAAAAAATCCACCTCTTTCGCGAGCCTGTCGCTAATCAGCGCGGCGGCCGGCGTCTCCACCATGATCCCCAGCTCCGCTTCCCGGTAGCGCAGGGACTCCTCCTTAAGTTCCTCCCTCACGCGGGCGGCGATTTCCTTGATTTCCCGAACCTCTTCCACAGACGTGATCATGGGGAAGAGGATGGAAATATCACCGTGCCAGGCGGCGCGGTACAGGGCGCGCAGCTGGGCCTTAAAGATTTCAGGTTCCGAAAGGCAGATCCGGATGGCACGGTACCCAAGCGCCGGGTTCTCCTCGTTTCCCAAATGGAAATATCCCGCCCTTTTGTCCGCGCCGATGTCCATCGTGCGGATGACGACCTTTTTCCCCGCCATTCCTTCCGCGACGGAGCGGTATGCCTGGTATTGCTCCTCTTCCGTCGGGAAGCTGTCCCTTCCCAAATAGAGGAACTCGCTGCGGAACAAGCCGATCCCTCCCGCGTCATGATATAGTGCGCCCGCCACGTCCTCTGGGCCCGCGATATTCGCGTAAAGCAGGATCTTTTTCCCGTCTTTGGTCACGTCTTCTTTTCCCTTAAGGTGCCGCAAGGCTTCCAGGCGGGCTTCATTTTCCCTCGCTTTTTCCTCCTTGGCGGCTCTCGTGCCGGAGTCCGGATTCAAGAACAGATCCCCGGAAAACCCGTCCAAGATGGCCTCCTCCCCATGATAGGGCAGATCCGGATCGAAATCCGCCCGGACGATCGCCGGGATGCCCAAGGTCCTGGCCAGGATTGCCGTATGGGAATTGGCGGAACCCTTCCGGATCGCAATCCCTAAAAGCTTCTCCCTGGGAAAACGCACCGTCTCGCCCGGCGTTAAGTCCTCCGCGGCCAGGATGACCGGCTCCTTTGGCAAATCCGGCTCTTCGCCGGCGCCGGAGAGGATGCGGATCAGCCGTCCCGTGACGTCCCTGATATCCGCGGCGCGTCCCCGCGCGGCGGCGTCGTCCATGGCCTCGAACATCCCGGCCAGCTCCTCCCTGGCCGCTTCCACGGCCCGCACGGCATCCATGCCCTCCCCCTCTATCCTGCCGCGGATGGGTTCTAACAGCGCCACGTCCTCCAAAATCCATCGCTGCGCCTCAAAGATCCCGGCGCT
>CAZOLD010000163.1:2026-3861 GCA_964580595.1 uncultured Eubacterium sp. | reverse complement strand
GGGGCGCGGGGATTTTCCTCATTGCGGCGCCGCGAAAATCCGGTATAATAATGGGCGGGCGCGAAACCGGCATATCGCCAGGGACGCGTATTTTCCCGGGAGCCGCGTTTCGCGGGCGGGACAGGGCAGTGGCAGAAGAGGGATGCAATGTACTTCAAGACTTATGAGGAGGCGGCGGGGTGGATTCTGGAGATACCTAGGTTCTCCTCGAAAAACACGTTAGCCCATACGGAATATTTTTTGGGGAAGCTCGGGAACCCGCAGGAAAAGTTCAAGGCCATCCATGTGGCGGGAAGCAACGGCAAGGGGAGCGTATGCGCCTTTGTGGAGAGCGTGCTGCGGGCGGCCGGGAAACGGACGGGCCTGTTCACGTCGCCGCATTTGGTGCGGATGGAGGAGCGGTTCCGCCTGAACGGAATCCCGTGCGGGAGGGAAGAGTTTGTCCGGGCGGCGGAGAGAGCCAGGCAGGCGGCGGAGGAGATGCGGCAGGAAGGATTGCCGCATCCCACTTTTTTTGAGTTCGTTTTCGCGATGGGAATGGACTTGTTCGCGCGTTGGGGAGTGGAATATGCCGTGATAGAGACAGGCCTAGGGGGGAGGCTGGACGCGACGAACATCCTTAGGAGGCCTATCCTCACGGTGATCACCTCGATCAGCCTGGAGCATACGGATATCTTGGGGGACACCATAAGGCAGATTGCTTTTGAGAAAGCGGGCATCATAAAAGAGCGTGTCCCGGTGGTTTATGACGCGTCAAATCCCGAGGCGGAAAAGGTGATCCTGGAGAGGGCCGCAAAACTAGGATGCCGTGTGTTTCCAGTTTGTTTCGATAAAGTTAAAATTTTGTTAAACACAGGAAAAATGATTGATTTTTCGTATCAATCTGAGTATGATGTTAGTTGCGTGGAAATCCCCTTCGGGGCGCCGTACCAGGCGCAGAACGCGGCGGTTGCCCTGCAGGCGGTGAATTGCCTCGCAAAAGAGGAGAGGATAAGGCCGGAGGCGATCCGCACAGGATTCGCGCAGGTATCCTGGCAAGGGAGGATGCAGGAGGCGTGGCCGGGCGTGTATCTCGACGGCGCGCATAATTTGTCAGGGATAGGGAGATTTTTGGAGGCAGTAGGGCAGGTGACAGATGACTCTGCTGTTTTGCTGTTTGCCATGGCGGCGGATAAGGAATACGCGGGCGCGGTTCGCCTGTTAGCGGAGCGCGGAAACTGGGACGCGGTGGTAGTCACTTCCATCCCGGGCAGGCGCGGCGCGGACTGCGGGGAATTGGGAGAATTGTTCCTGGAGTCGGCGAGGGGATGCGGCAGGAGGATGGAGGTTTTCGTGGAACCTGTGGTAGAGTCGGCACTTGCGCGGGCGCTTCTCGCGAGGAAGCAGGGACAAATGGTGTTTTGCGCGGGCTCGCTGTATTTGGCAGGGGAGCTGCTGCGCATACGCGAGCAGGAAGGGCAGGGCGGCGCGGACGCGCGTGAGCCGGGAGGCTGCGTCCACTAAGGCCGGCCGCCAGGGAAGGGACGATGAGGGGAGGCCGTGACCGCCCCGGCCAATGCCAGAAATGGCCGCCGTCCGGGACGCGCGTGAGCCGGGAGGCCGCGCCCACCAAGGCCGGCCGCTGGGGAAGGGACGATGAGGGGAGGCCGTGACCGCCCCGGCCAACAGCCGGAAATGGCCGCCGTCCGGGACGCGCGTGAGCCGGGAGGCTGCGCCACCAAGGCCGGCCGCCCGGGAAGGGACGATGAGGGGAGGCCGTGACCGCCCCGGCCGATAGCCGGAAATGACCGCCCCGGCCAATGCGCGACAGCCGGAACGCAGCGCCACCCATGACA
>CAZOLD010000163.1:0-2016 GCA_964580595.1 uncultured Eubacterium sp. | reverse complement strand
CCGGCCAATGCCGGAAGTGGCCGTGACCGTCCCGGTTGATGCCGGAAGTGGCCGTGACCACCTTGGCCAATAGCTGGAAATGGCCGGCCGCCGTGAGGGATTAGGAGAGGAAATGAAATGATTGATTTTGAGGAAGAGCTGAAGAAATTTAAGCCCAGCTTGGAAGTGGAAGAAGCTGAGGATGCGATATATGACAGGGACTTGACGGACATGACGGATATTTTGCAGGAGATTTTGAAGGAGGCCAGGAAACAGCCCAGGTAGGGCGCGGATGCCGTAAAATTTAAGAAAGGATAGAGATGGAAGCATACGATAAGATTATCCGTTTGTCCAACGCGTTGTATAATGACGGCCTCGCCAAGGCGAAGGTGCGTGATTTGTCGGGCGCGGCCATTTCCCTGCGCACGAGCCTTCAATATTACAAGGCGAACATCCCGGCCCGGAATTTGCTGGGGCTGGTGTATTATGAGATGGGGGAAGTGGTGGAGGCGCTCAGCGAGTGGGTGATCAGCCGGAACCTGAAGGCAAGCGGCAACCTCGCGGAGCGCTATTTGAACGAGGTGCAGTCCAGCCGGGGACAGCTTAACCAGGCGAACCAGACGATCAAGAAATATAACCTGTCCCTGCAATATTGCAGCCAGGACAGCAAGGACCTCGCCGTGATCCAGCTGAAGAAAGTGCTTACCATGAACCCCAGGCTGATCAAGGGGTACCAGCTGCTGGCCCTGCTGTACATGGAGCAGGAGAAATACGACCTCGCGAAAAAGGAATTGCAGAAGGCGGCGCAGATTGACGTCAGCAACAGCACGACGCTGCGGTACATGCAGGAAGTGGACGCGCATCTGAAGAGCGGCGCTTACGCGAAAAAGACCAAGCGCAAGGAGAAAGAGAAGCGGGCGTCCTCCTATAAGAACGGCAACGAAGTGATTATCCAGCCAACGAACATCAGGGACAATTCCGCTGTCGTGACGATCTTCAACATGCTGATCGGGGTCGTGATCGGCGTGCTGATCACGGGGTTCCTGGTCATCCCCAGCATCAAGGAGCAGACCGTGTCGGAAGAGAGGAAGGCGGAGCTAGAGGCGAACGATTCCAAGTCCGTGCAAGACCAGGAGATTAAGGACTTAGAGAGCCAGATTAAGAAGCTGGACGGCCAGATTGACAAGATGAAAGAGGACACGAAGGGCACGGAAAAGACGATCGCGAATTACGGCCAGCTCATTTCCGCGTTCGCGGCTTACGAGCAGGGGAACATCCAGGAAGCCGGGGACCTGATGGGGGCGGTGGACGTCTCCCTCTTAGACGCCCAGTCAAAGTCCGCGTACGACGCGTTCCTCGGGAAAGTGGACGAGGAATATATCACGACGGTCTACGAGCAGGCGGAGGCGGCCTATGACGCCAGGAATTATCCGGAGGCGGTCAAGGGCCTGGAGAAAGTCGTGCTGGCGGAAGAAGACTATGACGACGGGTATGCCATTTACCATTTGGCGCAGTCCTATTTCGAGACGGGCGACATGGCGAACGCGAAGAAATATTTTGAGCGTATGGTCGAGCTGCACCCGGGGACGCAGCGGGCGGCCAGGTCGAGCCAGTACCTGAGCCAGATACCGGAACAGTGAGCGGGGTACATTTAATTTAAGACACAGGGGATGGGGGGAGTCTAGGATGGAGAATCAGGAAAGGGACGAGAGGCCGGACGTGCCGGGAAGCCGGGAGGGGAGGAGACACCGGCAGGCTAAGAGGATGCGTTCGGCGTTTCTTTTGTTGCTTGTCATCAGCTGCGCCGGGATTTTAGCGGGCGCGCTGGCGAGCCGGCAAAGCGCGGGCAGGCAGGAAGCCGCGGCGGAAAGCGGCGAGGCTCTGGTCCAGGACGCGCAGGGCCAGGGCGCGCAGGATAGAGAAGCGCAGGAAAAGGACGCGCAATCCCCAGAAATGGCGGATCCTGCCGCAGGGGAGACGGGCAAGGAGGATAAGGATAAGGGGAACGCGGGCAAGGAGGATCCTGCGGCGGATGCG
>CAZOLD010000162.1:0-3890 GCA_964580595.1 uncultured Eubacterium sp. | reverse complement strand
GTCCTCCGCGATGCCCAGCAGGAGGTCGTTCGTCTCCGCGACGCGCCGGAAGGCTGCCAGGGCCTTGACCGAGATCCTGTCCAGGTCGGCCAGCTCCGCCCTCGGCATTCCCTCGCCGAGGGGGCACATGCTGGCGCAGAAGTGGCACTCCAGCTCGGGCGCGTTGTAGAGGTCGGACATGAGCCTGACCTCCTCGGGGTACGGGTTTGCGATCCCCCGCTCGATCCGGTAGAGCCTGCCGCGGTCGATCGACATGATCTCCGCCGCGCCCTCCCTGCTGCTGAGGGCCTCGTTGTGCCTTGCGGCCTCGCATCGCGCCTTGTAGAAGGCGTTCCCGCTGGTCTTCGCCGTGATATTGGCCATTTTCTTTCTCACCTCCTGCCGGTAAAATTGATGTTGCAAAGTCATTTCTATGATTTTACGAGTGTTTCCAAGTCAATTTCCAAAGCGTTCGCAAGCTTAATAACTGTGTTGATGCTTGGGTTTTTTTGTCCGGTTTCGATATAGCACAAGGTTGACTGCGCTATGCCGGAAGCCTTTGCCAAAGATGTCTGTGACATTTTTTTTGCTTCACGAAGTTTTTTGATATCCATAACATCACCCTTTCGATTATAATATCACTGTTTTGTTTGGCTGTCAATCACTCTTCCGTTTATAATTCAAGTATCATAATGAAAGGGTGATATGGCCATGGTGGATTGGAACTCTATGACTGTTGGTGAAAAAATCAAGCACATCAGGGAATCCATGGGGCTTTCGCAGGGAAAGCTGGCAAAGGCCTCAGGGTTGGCGCAATCGTCGATCAGCTACATCGAATCCGGCGGGAAGAAGCCAAACATTGAGACTATCACGATACTTGCGAAAGCCCTTGACACGCCCGTCTCTTTCTTGCTGGACAACCAACAGGTGGACGAGACGCTGCCGCCTACTCTCGCCGAGCTGCTCAAAGTGACTTCCCAGCTTTCCGAGGAGCGCGCAGAGCTCGTGTTGAAAGTTGCCAAGGGATTGCTCGATGACCGCATCCCTTTGTGAGCCCCATTTTCATATTTGCCTTGCGGCCTCGCATCGCGCCCTGCCCGTCTTTCCCCCTCCTCCCCTCATGGGGAGATGCCCTCGTGACCTCCGGGGCGGGCCGCCATGCCGCTCGCCTCAGTCGCCCGGGTCGTAATCCGGGGACACGTCGCAGAGGTACTGGTAATAATCCCAGTCGAACTCCCCGTCGGGGCCGCAGCTCTCATAGACGTTCTGCTCCGTCCATCCGTCCGTCTGGGACGCGCCCGTGCCCTCGCGCCAAAGTTCGTCCCGATCATGTTCCGCATATTTGCTCATGCCCGCTCCTCCTTTCGCCAGCCTTCTTCGATGCTATGATTACTACAATTTGGCGATTTTTCCAGCAAAAAAATATCAGGGAACAAGTCCTCTACCCTCATTTGGTAGTAGGATGCGATTTTGGCGGCGACTTTAATGCTAGGAGTTTTCTGCCCGAGCTCCAGCTTTGAAAGGTATTTCTGGGAAATGCCAATTTCCCTGGATACAGTCATTTGCGTTTTGTCGCCCCTTGCCTCAATCAGTTCTTGTCTCATTTCATCACCCCTCCTGTATTCGCCTCATGGTAGTAATATATACTACTAATAGGCGAATGTCAAGGGTAATTTACTCCGATTTGTAGGTTTTTTTATACTCCTACAAGTAGTACAATGAATTCGAGGTGGTATTGTGGGCTGCTCACGGATTGCTGAAGAGAGAAAAAAACTTGGTTATAGTCAAGAAGAATTGGCAAATAGGCTTAAAATCTCGCAAAAAAGTATAAGTAAATATGAATGCGGAACTAGGAGACCATCATATGAAACATTGCTGGCGATGTCTTCGCTCTTTGAGGTATCCACGGACTACCTGCTCGGCAAGTCGGACGCGCCCGGCGGGCAGCCGCAGGGGGACGCGGGGCAGGCATCCGAAGCGGAGCGCCGCCTCCTGGAGCTTTACAGGGAATACGAGGAGAAGGGCTATACCGACGAGATAGCGTCGGGATTGCGGGAAGTCTTCCCGGAGATGGGGCAGGGGGACGGGCTGGGCCCGTCCGGCGGGAAGATGCTGGCCGCCTTCGGGAAGCTGGACGAGGACAACCGGGACATCATAATCGGCAAGGCGAAGGAGCTTCTGAAGGAGCAGGCGCGGGACGCGTCCCCCTCAGAGGGAGGCGGGCTGGAGCTGGCCGCGGGAACATAGTTTCCCTCGAGCGGTACAGGAAAGGGAGGGCCTACGGCCGGCGCGAAACTAATACGCAGCCGCCGCGCAAGCCACGCGCAGCCGCCGCGCAAGCCGCCGCGATCCTCCCGGGGAGCGGCGCGACGCGGGGCATGGGGATTGGAAGGAGGCCAAGCATGGGCGAAGAGAGCCTAAAGGACGTCATCGCCTGGAACATCGCCAGGCAGCTGGAGAGGCATGGGAAGACGCAGCAGGAGCTGGCGGAATACGTGGGCGTGTCGCAAGCCACGGTGTCCAGCTGGTGCAACGGCGCGAAGATGCCGCGGATGGCGAAGGTTGACCTGATCTGCGAGTTCTTCTCCATAAGCAGGTCGGACCTGATGGGAGGGCAGGGGGACGCGCCGCGGGACGGCACGAACGCCGTGACGCCGGACGAGTACGGGCTGGTGGAGAGGTACCGCTCCCTGGACCGCCTCGGCAGGGAGGCCGTGGACTGGATCATCGGGCACGAGCTGGAGCGGATCGCCTCCCAAAGCCCGGAAGGCGGGGACGGGGAAGACGGATGAAGCGGGACGCGCCCGCGAGGAAGGGAGGTGATCGCATGCTCCATTGGGCGAGGATATTGGCCAGCGTGGCCACGATCTGCCTTGACGTCGTGGCGATCGTGCTCGCCGTGCGTTGCCTCAGGGAAGGATGATGGCAACCTGCGCACGGCGTTACAAGGCTTTATAAGGCTTTACAAGGTTGCGCGCGACCGTGCAAGGCCGTACATATCCGTACATTTGCCTACATTTGCCTACATTTGCCTACATGGCGGCGTACATGACGGCCATACATGATGGGCGCATTGCCATACATGATGGCCATACATGATGGGCGCATTGCCGTACATGATGGCCGTACATGATGGCGCCGCCACGCTCCCCCGCATCGGCTGGAGGCCACACCTGCCCACGCGCAGGATTGCCGGGAGCGTCCTAAAAATGGATTGGGACGGCGGGACGCCGCCTCACGATGCACGGAAGCGGCCGCGCGGCAATCGCGCCCCTGGCCTTCAAGGCTGGCCATGGGACGCCGCCGGATCCACTGGCGGGGCAAGGCTTTCGCCTCGCATGGGTACGGAATGGTGCACCGTGGTTCGCCATGGTACAAACGTTTCGGGGATGGATTCGCACGAGATGGCATGAAATGACGCCAACAGGATGGAGGAAATGGGCGGCGCGGAACAGGCGCGGCCAGATCCCAACTTGGCGAGTTGGGTTTTGCCTTCCGGATCCGCGCGGGAATCATCCGGAACCTTCCGGATAACGCCCGAAAATCCCGAAAAAGCGAACGGAAATTACGAAAATCGAACGAAAAGTTTGGGAAAGCGGCAAAACAGGAAGCGAAAAGGGGGCATTTTCCCAACTTGGCGAGTTGGACGGGCGCGGCCTCAGACGGGCGGATGCCCCGGGGTTCCTTCACGATGGGAGGATATTCGGCCAATCGGGCGAAATCTGCAAGTTGCCGGCAAGTTAGCCGCGACTGCTGCCGGCTGGCCTTGCTTAGGGACAGGCATCGGAAAATGGGGATGGAATGGGGGTAAAATGGGGATAAAATGGAGCGGGACGCGCGAAAGCGGTGGCGGGATGCGCGGGATCTGCAAGTTGCCGGCAAGTTACGCGCCGCGGGTTCCGTTCCGTTCA
>CAZOLD010000161.1:0-3935 GCA_964580595.1 uncultured Eubacterium sp. | reverse complement strand
ATACCTCCGCTGTCAACCATAGTCCAAGGAATGGAATACTGCCTTTTCAGTTCTTCCTTCGTCGCATCCGTCAGTCGCAAGCGGTCGATATAATCCTCAGCATTTTTGATAATCCTGTTTCGCACATCTTCAAAATTCGGCGGCTCAATTATCGTTAATGGACGCACTGGGAAGTAGAAAGGGATTTTGCAGAACGGCTCCCAAAGCTCTCCAATCCGTCGGGCAAATGCCATATACTCATATGGCCATACCTTGTTACGTGACTCAAGCATCACGACATATGAGGCATAGGTGATGGTAAGCATGTCATTTATCATTCTTCTTCTCATGTTCGCGGCTGGATCCTCTCCATCCGCCAAACGTCCCTTGGCGTATGATGAAAGCCTATTGATCCTCTTTCGTTCTTCTATCTGTTTGTCACATAATGCCTTTATGCTTGTGTTGACCGCATTTGCCATGTCATTCCGGCTCTTTCCAGAAGCGCATATGCCAGCTATGATCCTGTCCGATTCAGAACGAAAGCATGATATCCATTCACTTTTTGAAATGTTCATTTTAAAAGCTCCCCATTGATGAACTCCTAATGAAATCCCCAGATTTCAGTATAACACAAAACATACGGCATGCTCAATGGATCGGCGGATAAATGCCGCGAAAACCATTTGCCATAACTTGTGCGTTCCCCGCCCCGGCGGGCCGCGGTTAGGTATTGAAGATATGCGGGATTTATGTTAAATTGTAAGTGTTGTGCCGAGGCTTGCGGCCACGGATCCCGATGGTTCCCGCGAATGGGAAACCAAGCAAGAAACCAGGAAGAAAAGAGGTATTGTTTTGGGGAGGAAAAAACGGTTGATTTCACGGATGATTTCATTGGCTCTCGCTGTCATGTCGACGGCGTTACTGCTGCCCGCGCCCGCGGCTGTCCACGCGTCCCCCGGGGAGGAGGTCCTGCGCGTCGGGTTTTTCGCGTTTCCGGGCTACCACATGATTAGCGAGGACGGGCGGAGGAGCGGCTACGGGTACGAGTTCCTGCAAAGACTCGCCATCCACGCGGGATGGAGCTACGAGTACCTCGGGTACGAAGGCTCTTATTCCGACGCGCTGGACATGCTAAGGGACGGGGAGGTCGACATCGTCACCTCCGTCACCAAGACGCCGGAACGCAAGAAGGAATTCTTATTCTCGGAGCAGAACATCGGGGTCAATTCCACGATCGTGACGGTGAAAGAGGGCAACCAAGACATCATCGAGGGGGATTACTCCACCTATGACGGGATGGTCGTGGGCATGCTAAGGGACAATTCCAAGAACGCGAATTTCGAGAAATTCGCGAAAGAGCACGGCTTCACCTACCGCCCCAGGTATTATGACCTGCAGGAGGATATCACGCGGGACCTGCAGTCGGGCGAGATTGACGCGGCCGTCACGGGGAGCCTCCGCCTGCTGGGGCACGAATGGCTCTTAGAATCCTTCGACGCGAGCCCCTTTTACATCTGCGTGAGGAAGGACCGCGCGGACCTGATGGAGCGGATCGACGACGCCATTAACGAGATGGACCTGCACGCCCCCGGGTGGCGCGATTCGCTGCACGACACCTATTACTCGACGGACAGCACGGATTCCGTGCTTGCCACTTCGGAGGAACGGGCGTACCTGGAGAGGCTGAAGGCCTCCGGCAAGCCCCTGAAGGTCCTGATCAACCCGAGCCAGCCCCCCTATTCCCGTTTCCAAAACGGCAAGGCGGACGGCATCCTGCCCGCCATTTTTGACATCTTAGCGCAGCGCCTGGACCTGCGGTATGAATACATTCCCGTGAAGGACGTGAATGAGTACCTAGACGTCAGGTCGGACGGGGGCGCGGACGTGGTCCTTGACTTCCTCGGCGACTACTACCTGGCCGAAGAGGAAGGGTACAAGATCACCGTGCCCTATTTCCAGACGAACTTCGCGCGCCTGACGCTGCAGTCGTTCAGCGGCACGGTCAAGCGGGTCGCCGTGGAGGAGAACTCGGAGGCCTTGTACAATTACACCACCAGCCGCTTCCCGGACCGCCAGATCCTGAAATGCGACTCGACGGACGAATGCGTGCAGGCCGTCCTGGACGGCAGGGCGGACGCCGCGAACCTGTATACGTACACCGCGCGGCAATATGTCGCGAGCGACGCGCGGAACCGCCTCTCCTCCGTCGTCCTGGGAGGGACCTCTTTCTCCTACGGCGTCGGGAACAACGTGGAGGGCGGGCGTTACCTGATCTCGCTTCTGGACAAGGGCGCGGACATCTTTTCCGACGTGCAGCTTGAGGCCATCGTGTCGCGGGAAATCAACGTCGGGAGGACCGACGGCAGCCTCCTAGACTTCATGTACCGCAACCCGATCTATTTCGCCCTGGTCTTCGGCATCCTGCTGCTGCTCGCTACCGCGCTCATCATCGCGATCGTGCGGACGCGCAACCAGAAAGTGCTGAAGCGGAAAATCGCGGACGCGACGAGCGAGCTTGAGGAGCAGGCAAACGAGCTCTCGAACGCGCTTCAGGCCGCGGATTCCGCGAACAGGGCCAAAACGGTGTTCCTCAATAACATGTCGCACGACATCCGCACGCCCATGAACGCGATCATCGGGTACACGGCGCTTGCCGCCGCGCACATTGACAACCGGGAGCGGATCCAGGACTACCTTTCCAAAATCTCGCAGGCGTCCAGCCACCTGCTTTCCCTCATCAATGACGTGCTGGACATGAGCCGCATCGAGTCGGGCAAAGTTTCCATCAACGAGCGCCCGGAGAACCTGGCCGACATCCTCCAGGAGCTGCGCAACATCATCCAGTCCGACGTCCATGCCAAGAGCCTGGAACTCTTCATCGACACGGTCGACGTGGCCAACGAGGACGTGTTCTGCGACAGGCTGCGCCTGAACCAGATCCTTTTGAACCTGACGTCAAACGCCATCAAGTTCACGCCGGCGGGCGGCACGATAGACCTGCGCGTCACGCAAAAGGAGTCCGGCAAGGATCAGCGGGCCGTTTATGAGTTCCGGGTCAGCGACACGGGCATAGGGATGGATCCGGAATTTGCCGAGACCGTGTTCGAGCCCTTCACGAGGGAGCAGACGTCCACCGTCAGCGGCATCCAGGGCACGGGCCTTGGCATGGCGATCACGAAAAATATCGTGGACATGATGGGCGGCACCATCAAAGTGGAAAGCGAGAGGGGCAAGGGGACAACCTTCACCGTCGAGCTGGAGCTTCGCATCGCGGAAGACCGCACGGAAATGAAGCCGATCAAGGAGTTAAAGGGCTTCCGGGCGCTCGTCGTGGACGATGACCTGATTTGCTGCCAGAGCGCCTCGAAGATGCTACGGCAGATTGGGCTGCGGCCGGAATGGGCCATGTCCGGGCGCGAAGCCGTCGCGCGCACGGAAGAGGCGGTGGACTTAGACGACCCGTTCGAGGTATATATCATAGACTGGTCCATGCCGGGCATCAGCGGCATCGAAACCGTTCGCAAGATCCGCGAAGTCGTCGGTGACGTCTCCCCGATTATCCTCATGTCGGCATATGACTGGTCGGATATCGAGCAGGAGGCGCGTAACGCGGGCGTGACGGGCTTCATCAGCAAGCCCCTCTTCGTGTCGGATCTCCACCACGTCCTAGAGCAGAGCTTAGGGAAGGGCGAAGGGACGGACGGCGCGCGGGCATCGAGCGACGGCGCGGCGGATTTCCTGTTCACGGGCAAGCGCATCCTGCTCGTGGAGGATATCGAGCTTAACCGCGAGATGGCGACGGAAATCCTGAAAGGCGCCGGGTTCACCGTCGAGAGCGCGGAAAACGGGAAACAGGCCTGCGAGATGATAGAGGAGGCCGCGCCCGGCAAGGAATCCATTTCCAAATCCCTCCCGGGCACGGCCTGTCCCGTTCTCTGGCTCATTCTCGTTCCCCT
>CAZOLD010000160.1:0-3989 GCA_964580595.1 uncultured Eubacterium sp. | reverse complement strand
CCCCAGTCGGACAGCTCCTTCTCAAACTCGTTGATCTCGTTGTAGGCGCGCTGCCAGTCGTTCTCGCCGCATAAGCCTTCCAACCTCTCCACCATGACGCGGCCATACCAGGTCCGGTCAAAAATCGCCACATGTCCCGTCTTGGGCAGCCGGTTCCAGAAGCGCCACAGGTAGTGCCTGGATTTCTCATGCGGCTCCGGGCTCGCGATCGGGTGCACCTCATAGCCGCGCGGGTCCAAGGCCCCGGTAATCCGCTTGATGTTTCCGCCCTTTCCGGCCGCGTCCCATCCCTCGTACGCGATGATGACGGGGATTTTGCGCAAATAAATCTCATTGTGCAGCATCCCCAGGCGTTCCTGCAGCTCGCCCAGCTCCTTCTTGTATTCCTCCGGCGAAATCGTCTTGTCCAGCGTGATGTCCGCCAACTTCGGTATTTTCTCGATCGGGAAGACGTTCTGCAACAGCGGCACGGCCATCGCGCTGTTCTGCAAAGCCGTGTCAATCCCGCTCACCAGGGTCTCTAAAACCTGGAGCAGCGCCCATTTCTTGTTCTTGGCGTCCACGATATACCACGGGGCCGTCGACGCGTTCGTGTGGCTCAAGTACTGGTCATATGCCTCCATGCATTGGTCATAATGCTTATTCTGCCAGGTATCGTTCTTGCTCACGCGCCAGCTCGTGACCTCGTCCTTCTGCAGCCCGCGGAGCCTGCGCTTCTGCTCCTTTTGCGTGATATGGAAAAAGAACTTCATGACCAGGTACCCGTTGTCCGTCAGCTGCCGCTCGAAGCGCTTCACGCTCTCGATGCGGTTCTTGTAATCCTTCTCGCTGATTTCCCCGTGCAGGATCTCCCTCGTGACCTCGTCCATCCAGCCGGAATCCAAGAAGCAGAACTTGCCCGCCTCCGGAATCTTCACGAAATACCGGTACAGGAACGGCCGGCGCTTCTCCTCCTCCGTCGGGATGTCCATCGTGAACACCTTGAAAAACCTGGGGTCGATGTTCAGGATCACCTTCCCTAAGACGCTGCCCTTCCCCGCCGTCCCCCATCCCTCGAACAGGACGAATACGGGGATCTTCTTCTCCTTGATCATGATCTGCTGGACCTGCAACCGTTCCTTCGCGGCCGCTAAGCGCTCCTCGATCTCGCTGTCGTCCGGCTTAGCCGGCTTAACCCAGTCCTTTAACACTGCCCATCTCCTCCTCTCTGCTCCCTCATGCCTGCTTTAGCAGGATATCGATCATCTCGCATCCTCTCGCGACGCGGTTCCCGCTTTCTTGCGCCTCCCTCTCGTTGTACTTCCAGTCATGCTTTTGGATGTCCGTGCTGTCATAGAGGAGGTACGGCACGCTGTCCGCCGTGTGGGTGCGGGTGCTAATCGGGGTCGGATGATCCGGCATGACAAGCATCCGGTATGGCTCCCCCGCCTCCTCCAAACCCGCGCGGACAGGCGCGATGACGCGGCTGTCCAGGTATTCGATCGCCTGCACTTTCTTCTCCACGCTTCCCTGGTGGCCCATCTCGTCCGGCGCCTCCACGTGGATGTATACGAAATCCCGTCCCATCTCGGTCAGGGCGTCGACCGCCGCCCGCGCCTTGCCCTCGTAATTCGTATGGAGCCCGCCGTTCGCGCCCTCGACGGGGATCGCGTCCATGGACGCGCCGATGGCAATCCCCTTCAGCAAATCCACGGCGGACACCATGGCCCCCTTCAGTCCCGTCCTCTCCTCAAAAGAGGAAAGCGCGGGGCGCGTCCCGGCTCCCCAGAACCAGCAGGAATTCGCGGGATTAAGGCCCGCTTCCCTCCGCGCGGCGTTTAGCGGGTGAGCCGATAGGATCCGAAAGCTCTTCTCCATCATTGCGCGAAGTGCCGCATCCTCCGGCAAATACGGGCCAATCTTCCTCCCTAAGACGTCGTGGGGCGCCGTCAGGTCCAAGACCTTCCCATGCTCCCAGATCAGCAAATGCCGGTAGCTCGTCCCGCAGTAAAAATGATAGGTATCCGTCTCCAGCTCCCGCTTCACTGCCTCTAGGAGCACCGCCGCGTCCTCCGTGGGAATCTCCCCAGAGCTGTGGTCTAGGATCGTCCGTTCCGCGTAATCCTCCTCCGTTTCCGAGAGCGTCACGAGATTGCACCGCAGGGACACGTCCGTCGGCTTCATGTCCACGCCGATGCTTAACGCCTCTAAGGGGGACCGGCCGGAATAATAAACTTTCGGGTCATATCCCAGGACGGACAGGTTCGCCGTGTCGCTGCCCGGGGCCATCCCGTCCGGAATCGTATGCACCATCCCGATCTCCCCGGCAGCCGCGAGCGCGTCCATCTGTGGCGTCCTGGCATATTCCAAGGGCGTCATCCCATCCAGCTCATCCAGGGGGCGGTCCGCCATGCCATCCCCCAGCACAACCACATATTTCATGTCTGAAATCCTTCCTCTGCTCTATCTATCTGCCCGCCGGCGCGTATCCCCGCGCCACGGATGCGCGTTCCCCGCCTCGGGCGCGTATCCCTGCCGCGAATGTGCGTTCGCTACCGCGGATGCGCGTTCGCTGCCGCGGGCTCAAGCTTCCTCTGCCTCGGGGCGCAAGTTCCCCACCGCTTTAAACGGCGCGGATCCTCTGCAGGACATGCCCGACCGCCGCGGATTTTTCCTCAAATTCCTCCTCGGCCATGGTAGCCGTCAGGTAGCCCCGCTCTCCCGGGACGCCCGCGTCAATCCACTCCACGTCCCCGAAGGCCGCCCTGACCGCCTCCTCGGGTGCGTCCGTCCGCACGAAGAAACGGCATCTCGCCTTCCCGATGTCCACCAGGCTCATTTTCCTGGAGCTCCAGGAAACCAGGATATGCGTGTGCAAATGCTTCACCATGTCCACGATATCCGCCACGACCGCGCTCGCCGTCGGCAGCTTCCCCGCGCCCCTCCCGTAGAACATCGCGTCCCCTAACACGTTCCCGTGCACGAAAATGGCGTTGAACTCGTCGTTCACGTTGTAAAGCGGATGCTCCTTCGGCAAAAGGAACGGCGCGACCATCGCGCAATACCCGTCCTCGGTCCGCCTGCTTGTGGCAAGCAGCTTGATCACGCGCCCCATCGCGTTCGCGTACCGGATGTCCGCCGCCGTGATGGACGTGATGCCCTCGGTATGGATTTCCTCAAAATCCACCTGCTGCCCGCAAATCAGGGAAGTCAGGATCGCGATTTTCCGGCATGAGTCATACCCCTCCACGTCCGCCGTCGGGTCCGCCTCCGCGTATCCCTTTTTTTGCGCCTCCGAGAGCACGTCGTCAAACTCCCGCCCCTCGAAGGTCATCTTGCTTAAGATATAATTCGTCGTGCCGTTGAGGATGCCCGTGACCTCCTCGATCTCGTCCGCGGTCAGGGAGGAATTGAGCGGTCGGATGATCGGGATGCCGCCGCCCACGCTCGCCTCGAACATGAAATTGATCCCCTTCTCCCGCGCGATCGCGATCAGCTCCGCCCCGTGCTTCGCCACGAGGGCCTTGTTGGACGTCGTCACGCTCTTGCCCGACAGCAACGCCCGCTTCACGAACGTATAAGCGGGCTCCACGCCGCCCATCGCCTCCACGACAATCGCGACCTCCGGGTCTTTTGCGATAATGTCATAATCATGGACGACCTTGTCCTCCATGATGTCGCCCGGGAAATCCCTAAGATCCAGGATATATTTCACTTCAATCTCATCGCCCGCGCGCCTCGCGATGCTTTCCCGGTTCGTGCGCAGCACCTCCACGACGCCGGATCCAATCGTCCCGTAACCTAAAATCGCAATCTTAATCATAATCCTCCTCCAAATCCATGCGTCCGGACAGGCGCCGGCCTCTCCCCTGCCGCTTCCCCGCCGCGCCGGCTCCCGTCATTCTTCCTCCGCGCCCATCTTCGGGCTTCCCAGGCTCCGCCATTTCAAATACGCGTTGATGAAAGGATCCAGCCCGCCGTCCATCACGCTGTCCACGTTGCCCGTCACC
>CAZOLD010000159.1:0-4003 GCA_964580595.1 uncultured Eubacterium sp. | reverse complement strand
GCTGACGGCGCGCCACAGGTTTACGGACACCACGAATGCTTACAGGGCATATTCCGCCAGGTACCTGCGGGATGAGAGGGTGCAGCCCCTTAGGGATATTTTCATGAGCTATGAGCTGCTGGCTTACCTTTCCGTCAGGGCCACGCAGATTGGGATGAAGGCTTGCGAGATCCCAGTCACCAGGGCATATCCTAAGGAGGGGAAGACGCCTACGAAAATCAGTTTCCTAAAGGGGAATGGCGAGCTGATGAAGATCCTCCTGCGCAATGCCGTGGGCGCGTATAATCCGGACTAAGGGGTGGGTTTGCTTGATTGAGTCGTTTCAAAGGAATAAGAAGGGCATATTGGTCATGTTGGTGGCATACCGGTATGGGAAGCTTTCCGTGCTCCAGCCAATGCTGAGCCTGAATTACGTGCTTAGCATCGTATTGGCGGCTGTCGTCCTGAAGGAGGAAATCACGCTGTTAAAATGTGTCGGGGTCCTCACGATAATAGCCGGCGTCGTGCTCATTGCGGGAGGTGACGCGGAATGACGGCCTACCTTGTCCCCCTCCTGGCAATGACCCTGCTTGGTTCTGTCGCGTCCCTGTTCTTGAAGAGGGCGTCCGGATCGGAAGGGATACGAGGCCTTTTAAGCAACGGGAATTTATATGTTGGCGCGTTTCTGTATCTGGTATCGGCGTGATTGAATGTCTGGATTTTAAGGTACTTGGATTATTCCGTCGTGCTGCCGCTCACGTCGCTTACCTACGTCTGGACCATGGTTTTGTCGCGCTTTGCTTTGAGGGAGAAGATTACGGGGAGGAAGATCGCTGGCGTGGCGCTGATATTGATTGGCGCCGTATGCGTGTCAAAATCCCATTGACACACTGGGATAATAGGGATATAATGCAAGAGGTTTTGCGAAGAAAAATTGAGAAAGGAAATAGGTGATGTCATGGACGAGAAGAAAGAGTTCAAGCCATTCATCCCCGCAGACAAGGTAGTCCCCGAATTTACGGCGACGTCCATTATCCTTGGCCTCATACTCGCGGTGGTGTTTGGCGCGGCCAACGCCTATCTTGGATTGAGGGTTGGCATGACGGTGTCCGCATCCATTCCGGCTGCGGTCATCTCGATGGGAATCATCCGGATGATTCTCAAGAAGGATTCGATCCTTGAGAACAACATGGTGCAGACGATAGGGTCTGCCGGCGAGTCCTTAGCGGCGGGGGCGATCTTCACGATGCCCGCCATCTTCATGTGGGCCGCCGAAGGGAAATGCGAGGAGCCTAGCTTCATCACGGTCGCCTTGATCGCTCTTTGCGGCGGCATCTTAGGGACTCTGCTCATGGTTCCCTTGCGCACGGCGCTGATCGTGGAGGAGCACGGCGTCCTTCCGTACCCGGAAGGGACGGCCTGCGCGGAGGTTCTCCTCGCGGGAGAGGAAGGCGGCAGCAAGTCAAAGGTCGTCTTCGCGGGCCTTGGGATCTCGGCGGGGTACAAGTTCATCGCCGATGGCTTCAAGCTCTTCCCGAGCGAAGTGGATTTCTCCTTCCAGGGGAGCTATACCTGCGCGGTCGGCATGGACGTGCTTCCGGCGCTCGCCGGCGTGGGGTATATCTGCGGGCCTAAGATTTCCAGCTATATGTTCGCCGGCGGCGTGCTGTCGTACCTGGTGCTGATTCCCGCGATCGCTTATTTTGGCGGCGACGCCCTGTCTTCCGTGACGGACGCGTCCGGCGCCGCGATCGCGTTCAACCAGCTGGCGCCGAGCGACATCTGGAGCCAATATATCCGCTACATCGGCGCGGGGGCCGTCGCGGCGGGCGGGATCATCAGCCTGATCAAGACGTTCCCGACGATGATCAAGACATTCCGGAAGGCGATGAAGGGCTTTGGCAAGAACGTGGCGGGCGGCGACCGCACGCAGCAGGATCTTCCCATGCCCGTGGTCCTCATCGGTTCCCTTGCCGTGGCGCTCGCGATGTTCCTTATCCCTTCCATCCCCGTGAGCTTCCTTGGGGCGCTCATGATCATCGTCTTCGGGTTCTTCTTCGCGACGGTGTCCTCTAGGATGGTCGGGATTGTCGGGAGCAGCAATAACCCTGTCTCCGGCATGGCGATCGCGACGCTCATCGTCACCACGTTCATCCTGAAGGCGACAGGGAACGACGGCGTGGACGGCATGATCGCGGCCATCACGATCGGCACGGTCATTTGCATCGTCGCGGCGATGGCGGGCGACACTTCGCAGGACTTAAAGACCGGCTACATCGTCGGCGCGACGCCTAAAAAGCAGCAGATCGGCGAGCTCTTAGGCGCGGTCGTCTCCGCGTTCGCGATCGGCGGCGTCATGTACCTGCTTAATGCCGCGTGGGGCTTTGGCTCGGAGGAGATCGCGGCTCCGCAGGCGACCCTCATGAAGATGGTAGTAGAGGGCGTCATGGGAGGCACGCTCCCGTGGGCCTTGATTTTCATCGGGGTGTTCATCGCCATCGTGGTGGAGATCCTGGGGATTCCCGTGCTCGCGTTCGCGATCGGGCTTTACCTGCCGATTCACCTTAGCGCGCCCATCATGGTCGGCGGCATCGTGAAGTGGGTGGTCGAGACCAGGATCAAGTACAAGGACGAGAAAGAGAAGAAGGACTGCGTGGACAGGGGAGTCCTTTATTCCGCCGGCATGATCGCCGGGGAAGGCATCGTGGGCATCCTTCTTGCCCTCTTCGCGGTGCTTGGCCTGAATACGGACCTGTCCGGGATTTACGGAGACAATTTCATGGCGATTGGCAACTGGGTTGGCCTTGTCGCGTTTGCCCTGCTGATCGGTTCCCTCTTCTTCTTCAGCAGGAAGAAAAAGACCGTGGAGCTATAACGCCAGAACAGGAGGGCAGGCGCGGCCTGGCGCCTGCGGATACGGGAAGCGCCGCCTCTGCCGGACTCCTTCGCCCCCATGCGGGGCAGGGGGTCAGGCTCTGGCGGCCGCCTCTTTTTTTACTTTGAAAGCCCAGTCGCAATGGGCATGCGGATGGACTGCCTGCAGTCCGATCCGCATGGACATTAGCGACGCTAACCCGTACAAGGGCGATAGCCTGGATTGCGAATCCGTGGGCTTTCATCCATGGCGGTGCCCTGATTTGCGGGGAATGAGGGTTTGCTTATGTGAGCCATGCCCGCTTGGGAATGGGATGAGGATGAGAGAACCCATCTGGAATGGGATGAAGATGAGACGGCCCATCTGGGAATGAGATGAAGATGAAGGAGAAAAAGAAAGAGAACGGGAAGAATTATCTGGACAACGTTCCGGAGATCAGGAAGAAGTGGGAGTTTCTGGACGGCGGCATCGTGGAAATCACCGTCGAGAATACGGGGGCTTTCAACTGGATTGCCCAGAAGCTGTTCAAGAAGCCAAGATTTAGCTTTATCAAGCTAGACGAGTACGGAAGCTGCGCATGGCGGCAGATTGACGGGAAGAGGAACATTTTCGAGATCGGGCAGATCTTGAAGGAAGAGCAGCCGAAGGCCGCGGATCAGCTCTACGAGAGGCTTTCTAAGTTTTTCGGCATCCTGGAGCGCAACGGGTATGTCCGTTTCGCCAGCGGGAAGGGCGGGGATTGACATGAGCGCCGGGACAATCATCATAGGGCTTGTCCTTTTTACCGTCGCCACGATGATCCTATACGCCTGGGGGCTGGCAAAGCAGAGGAGCCAGCCGAAGGATTTGATGGACATGCTCTTTTCTAAGGGCGCCGCGCAGGTGAGGAAAAGCCTCAAGGAAAACAAGTATGTCACTTTGGGCGACGTGGAGAAGATGAGCGAGGGCTTAGAGGCGAAGATGCCGTTCTCAAGGAACAGGGCCGTCGTCAAGAACAAGAAGGACTTTGCCAGGCAGCTGATGGAATACATGGAGAAGACAGGGCAGGCTGAGAAAGAGGGCGGCAGGTACAAGGCCCCGGAGGGCGGCGGCAGGATAGGCCGCCGGGGAGCCTAAAGCGTAAGCCGGGCGCGAGGCAAAGGAGTCGCC
>CAZOLD010000158.1:2965-4042 GCA_964580595.1 uncultured Eubacterium sp. | reverse complement strand
AAACCTGAAGTAGCTTAGCCAACTGCTCTTGATTCCCCTTCATTGTCAAATTCAATTCAAAATCTACTGTCATGCTCACACCATTCCCTTTCTGCCTCCTTTAAAATTCCCCATGGAAGCATTCGATGCTCCGCTCTAAGATCCCCTGCATGTAAGCGATGGCTATCCCGTAGTTCGTGATCGGGACGCCCTGATCCGCCGCGCATTTCTGCCGGTATTTCATCTCTCGCTCGTTCAGCATGCATCCCCCGCAATGTATCACCAAGCTGTAACCTGTCAAATCCTCGGGGAATTCCCCGCCCGACGTAAAGGCAAATTCCAGTTCCCTGCCCGTATGCTTCCGCAGCCAATTCGGGATTTTCACCGTGCCAATGTCCTCGCATTGACGGTGATGCGTGCATCCCTCTGAAATCAGAACCTTGTCCCCGTCCCGCAGGGCATCTATGGCCCTGGCTCCATCCACCGCGATCCGCAGATTTCCCTTGTGCCTCGCGAACAGGATGGAGAATGAGGTGAGCGGCACGTCCTCCGGCGTGTCCGCGCTGACCTGCTGAAACGCCTGGCTGTCCGTGACCACCAGCGCGGGCTTCCTGCCCAGGCGCGCCAGCGTCTCTTTCAGCTCGGTTTCCTTCGTCACGACGGCCATGGCGCCACTTTCCAGGACGTCCCGGATTGTCTGCTGCTGCGGCAAAATCAGGCGTCCTTTCGGCGCCGCGCTGTCGATTGGCACAACCAGCACGACGAAATCCAGCGGCTGTATCAAGTCTCCCACGATTGGGTACCCCGGCTCTTCCTCCGCCGCCAACCCCGCGATCATTTCCTTCAGCTCATGGATATGGTAGCCCGTCTTTGCGCTGACGAAAATCTGGCCCTCGCGCGCATCTAGGGACACGAGCCGCGTTCCGCCTTGTCCTTTTTCTTCACCGCCTCCGGGCATACCCGCTTCCCCGCCGACTGCCTCGCCGGATTCCCCCGCGGCCCCTTGCCCTTTCGCTCCGTCTTGCGCCTCGCCGGATTCCCCCGCGGCCTCATCGCCGGACAAGTCCGCCTTGTTCCACGCGAGGACGTAAGGGATCT
>CAZOLD010000158.1:0-2865 GCA_964580595.1 uncultured Eubacterium sp. | reverse complement strand
GCGGCCTCATCGCCGGACAAGTCCGCCTTGTTCCACGCGAGGACGTAAGGGATCTGCTTTTCGCGAAACAGTTCCCGCAATTCGCGCTCTGTCTCCGTCATGCCCACCTGCGCGTCTATGACCAGCACCGCTACGTCTGTCTTGTTCAGGATCTGCTTCGCCTTCCTTACGCGAAGCTCCCCCAGGCGCCCGACGTCGTCATATCCGGGCGTGTCTATGATCACGACAGGCCCCATCGGCAAAATCTCCATTGCCTTTTGCACCGGATCCGTCGTAGTGCCCCCTACCTCGGAAACCACGGAAAGATCCTGACCCGTCACGGCATTCACGATGCTGGATTTCCCCGCGTTCCTCCTGCCGAAAAACCCGATATGGACCCGGTTCGCGGATGGCGTGTTGTTTAAGCTCATACGTGCACCTCCCTATTCGTCAAACTCAACTGTCACAAAAAATCCCTTTGGCGTTTCCCGGATATCCGTCACTTTTCCCTCCGTCGAGGAAAGCCTCTCTCCCGAAGGGTAATTGGCGGACATCGCATAGGCCTTGCCCAGCGTATAGTAATAAGATGAGGGAAGCCTTCCCTCCGTAACCGGAAGCACATCCCCCACCTTCAGCAATCCCGTCCGTTCCATCTTAAATTCCATTTGGCGCATTTCCCCGACTTCCTCCTCCCAAGACGCCTCAGCCCGTGAGCGCGGAATCCATGCCAGCCTCCCAGGGGCATTTTTCCCGACTCCTCAGAACTGCCGACTCGCGGACCGTCCCGCTAAACCCCCATGCCCCGCAAGCGGGGCGCCGCCATGGATGAAGGCGGCAGGCCTTTCCAGAGAGCGTTCCGCCTCAGTCCGCGCCCGCCTTGGCGGCCGCGCCCTTGCCCGCTTTCTTATGGCGCTTCCAGTTGGAGGGCGCGAACAGCAGCAGCATCGGGAACAATTCCAGCCTCCCCGCCAGCATGTCAAACATCAGGACATACTTCGCGGGACCGGAAAAGACGCCGAAATTCCCGGTCGGCCCTACCAGCGCGAGGCCGGGGCCGATATTGTTGAGGGTCGCCGCCACTGCGGTGGCGTTTGTCGTGAAATCTAGGCCGTCCAGGGAAATCAAGAGGAGCGACATCCCGTAAACCACGGCATACGTGATGAAAAAAATGGCGATCGAGCGCAGGACGTCCTTGCTCACCACATGCTTCTCGAACCGGATCTGGCGTACGCGCTTGGGTTGGATCAGCAGCGCCAGCTCATTCTTCACCTGCTTTAGCATGATGATGATGCGGGATATCTTGATCCCGCCCCCCGTGCTCCCGGCGCACGCGCCGATAAACATGAGGCAAAGCAGGATCGTCTTGGAAAATTCCGGCCATTGGTTGAAATCCACCGTGGAATATCCCGTCGTCGTGATGATGGACGCCACCTGGAACGCCGCGTGATGGAAATCCTCCAGCAAGGACGGGTATCTGTCCCGCGTGTCCCAGGTAATCAAGGCGATCGCCCCGATAATGATCATCAGGTAGTAACGCATTTCCTCATGCTGCAGGGCCTGCTTTACTTTTTTCGTGCGCATGAAGTAATAGACGTTGAAATTAATGCCGAACAAAATCATGAATACCGTGATGATCGCCTGGGAAATGACGGGATAGCTCCCTATGCTGTCATTGAGGATGCCGAATCCGCCCGTGCCCGCCGTGCCGAACGAGAGCGTCATCGCCTCAAAGGGCGTCATCCCCGTGAGGAACAGGAGAGCAATCTGCACGATAGTCAGGAAAATATACATTTCATAGAGGATGCGCGCCGTATACTTCACGCGCGGGACAAGCTTCCCGACCGTGGGGCCCGGGCTTTCCGCGCGCATGAGGTACATGCTGTAGCCGCCCGCTAAGGGCAGGATCGCCAGGATCAGCACCAGCACGCCCATTCCGCCAATCCAATGCGTGAAGCTCCTCCAGAACAAGTTGCAGCGGGAGAGCGCCTCGACGTCGCCTAGGATGCTCGCTCCCGTCGTCGTCAGCCCGGAGATCGTCTCGAAAAGGGCGTCCGTATAGCTAGGGAATTCTCCGGAAAGGAACAGGGGCAGCGCTCCCGTGATACTCATCAAAATCCACGTCAGGGACACGGTCACGAACCCTTCCCTGGCGTAAAATACCGTGCTGCTCGGCTTCTTCCGCTTGCCTATGCCGCCAACGAGCAGGCAGACCAGGGCGACCCCCGCGTATGCCCATCCCGCGCTCTCCTGGTACCATGCCGCCACGAGGCAGGGCAACGCCAAAAACAGCGCCTGGAATTCCAGCACCCGGCACAAAAGGTATCTGATGATCGAATAATTCATGTCCCCACTCTTTCCGCCGCCAGCCCTCAGCCGCGCAAGGATCGCGTGCCCAGTGCCGCGCCTGCTGCTGGACCCTCACCCGCGCAAGGATCGCGTTTCCCGCGAAGCCACCTGCCGCCGCAAGGCGGAGCCACCCGCCGGCCTCAAGCCAAAATGTCCGTCAAGTCGCAAAAACCCTGCGTCGCCGTGACCACGATGACCGTGTCGCCCAACTCAATCGTGTCCTGGCCTCCCGGGGTGATGATGGTGCCCCTGCGGTTGATGCACGCGATCAGCAGGTTATCCTTGAGCCTTAGCTCCTTCAGGGGGACGCCGACCAGCTCGGAGTTCTCGTAGACCCTAAATTCCAGCGCCTCCACCTTGTCCTCGATCAGGCGGTACAGCGTCTCCACGTTGCTCCCGATGGAATTTTGCATCGCGCGCACATATTGCACGATATATTCCGCCGTAATGTTCTTAGGGTAAAGGACGCTGCCTAGGTCCAGGCTGGTTAAAAGCTCGTCATAGGAAATCCTGTGCACCTTCGTAATCGTCTTCGCGCTG
>CAZOLD010000157.1:2548-4080 GCA_964580595.1 uncultured Eubacterium sp. | reverse complement strand
GGGCATGCGGACGGACTGCTTGCAGCCTAATCCCCTCTAGTACGCCTTTCCCCAATATACCAGCTTTTTCGCCGGCCGCCCGCAGCATACGCATACGTCCGAAACCGGCTCCTCTTCCCGCAAGGGCATACAGCGCGCCGTCGCCGTCGTCTCTTCCTTGATCCGGTTCTCGCATTCGACATCCCCGCACCACATCGCGCGGAGGAAGCCCGGCTTGTTCTCCACGGCGTCCTTGAACGCCTCGTAATCCGCGACGTCCGTGATATGGGCATCCCGGAACGCCTTCGCCCTCTCGAACATGTCTTTCTGTATGGTATCTAGCAATCTCGATGCCGTCTTTGGCGCGTCCGCGATCGCGCAAACGGTCTTTTCCCTGGTGTCGCGACGGACCAGAACGCAATTCCCCGCTTCCATGTCCTTAGGCCCGATCTCCATGCGGATCGGTATGCCGCGCATCTCCTGCTCGGAAAACTTCCAGCCCGGGCTCTTCTCGCTGTCGTCCATCTTGACCCGCAGGCCCGCCTGCCTGACGGCGTCACGCAGCGCCGAGGCCTGCTCCATGACCCCCTCCTTGTATTGCTGGATCGGGATCACCATCACCTGGACCGGGGCGATGGCCGGCGGCAGCACGAGGCCGGAGTCGTCGCCGTGCACCATGATAATCGCGCCAATCAGCCGCGTCGTCATCCCCCACGACGTCTGGTGGACATAACGGAGCTGGTTGTCCTTGTCCGTATACTGGATGCCGAACGCCTTCGCGAAGCCGTCCCCGAAATTGTGGCTCGTCCCGGACTGCAGGGCCTTTCCGTCGTGCATCATCGCCTCGATCGTGTAAGTCGCCTCCGCCCCCGCGAACTTTTCCTTTTCCGTCTTCTTCCCCTTGAGGACCGGGATGGCCAGCACCTCCTCGCAGAAATCCGCGTACACGTTCAGCATCTGGATTGTCCTCTCCTCCGCCTCCTCCGCTGTCGCGTGAGCCGTATGCCCCTCCTGCCACAGGAATTCGCGCGACCTTAAAAACGGCCTCGTCTCTTTCTCCCAGCGGACGACGGAGCACCATTGGTTATAGCATTTCGGCAAATCACGGTAAGAATGGATCTCGTTCGCGTAAAAATCACAGAACAACGTCTCCGAAGTGGGTCGCACGCACAGCCTCTCCGGAAGCGGGCTTAGGCCGCCATGCGTCACCCACGCCACCTCCGGGGCAAAGCCCTCCACATGGTCCTTTTCCTTCTGCAGCAGGCTCTCGGGGATGAACATCGGCATATATACGTTCTCCACCCCAGTCTCCTTGAAGCGCCTGTCCAGCTCTCCCTGTATGTTTTCCCAAATGGCATATCCCGCCGGCTTGATCACCATGCATCCCTTGATGCTGGAATAATCGATCAGCTCCGCCTTCTTCACCACATCCGTATACCACTGGGCAAAATCCACATCCATGGACGTGATTGCCTCAACCAACTTCTTCTCGTCCTTCGCCATCTTCCCTCTTCCTCTTCCCACTTCGCCATGCCAATACCCGCAAACGCGCC
>CAZOLD010000157.1:0-2448 GCA_964580595.1 uncultured Eubacterium sp. | reverse complement strand
GCGCACGCGCGGAACAACACGTCCATTCTATGATAAGCCGTCCCCGTTGTCAAGGAGTTTCGCCCGCGCCCGCGGACGGCGGGAGCTAGACCTTGAAGCGATAGCCGACGCCCCAGATTGTCTCGATATATTGGGGCTTTGACGTGTCATACTCGAGCTTCTCGCGAATTTTCTTGATATGAACCGTCACGGTGGCGATGTCCCCGACCGATTCCTGCGCCCAAATCTGGCGGAACAGCTCTGCCTTGGAAAACACGTGGTTCGGGTTCTGCGCCAGGAAGCAAAGCAGGTCAAATTCCTTGGTCGTGAACTGCTTTTCCTCCTCGTTCACCCAAACGCGCCTCGCCGTCTTGTCAATCTTTAAGCCCCGCACCTCTATGACGTCGTTTTCCTGCATGCCGCTGTTAATTAACCTCTCATAGCGCGAGAGATGCGCCTTGACCCGCGCGACCAGCTCGCTCGGGGAAAACGGCTTCGTGATGTAGTCATCCGCCCCCAGCCCAAGGCCCCGTATCTTGTCAATGTCCTCCTTCTTAGCGGACACCATCAGGATCGGCGTGTTCTTGCTTTCCCGTATCTGCTTGCAAATCTCGAAGCCGTCCGTCCCGGGCAGCATCAAGTCCAGAATGTAGATGTCGAAATCCTCGCTCAGAGCCCGTATCAGCCCGCGGCTCCCGTTATTCTCAATCTCCACGGTAAACCCGCTCAGCTCTAGGTAGTCCTTTTCCAGGTCCGCGATCGCCACTTCATCCTCAATGATCAGTACCTTGCTCAATTCCATCCCTCCCGGCGCGCCGCCCCGGCCGCCTTGCTGTCGGGCGCGTCCCCTCTTCGCCGCCTCATGGCACAGGCCACGACGCGAAGGGAAAACGCCCGGAGCCCTAGCCAGGCGCTATGACGGCTGGCCTTCCGATGGCTGCGGGTCGCCGCCCAGGTACTTCCGTATCACGAAATACAAGATGGTCCCCGCGCCTTCCTTGCTGTTCGCCCAAATCTTCCCGCCATGGTCCTCTATGATCTTCTTCACGATGGACAGGCCTATGCCGCTGCCGCCCGTGGCCGAATTGCGCGAGGCGTCCGTCCGGTAAAACCGGTCGAAGATATAAGGAAGGTCCTTTGCCGCAATCCCCCTGCCGTTGTCCTCGATCTCCACGCGGACAAAATCCCCCGCGTCGCGGATGCGGATTTGGATGACGCCCTGCTCCTTGTCCATGTATTTCACGGAATTTCCGATGATGTTGTTGATGACGCGCCTGAGCTGCTCCGGATCCGCGATAATCTGCGTATCCTCCCGCACCTGGCTGCCGTACGTCAGGCGGATATGCTTCGATTCCAGGTCCAGCCCCACTTCCTCCACGCAATCCTCGAAATAGTCTGAGACATTGATCCGGCTGAAATTATAGGGGATGCGGTTTGTGTCTATGCTTGAGTACAGGGTAAGCTCGTCAATCAGCCTGTCCATCTCGTTCGCCTTGTTATAGATGGTGCGGATGTATTTCCCCTGCTTCTCCGGCGTGTCCGCCACGCCGTCCATGATTCCTTCCACATAGCCCTTGATCGCCGTGATCGGGGTCTTGAGGTCATGGGAAATATTGCTGATGAGAACCCGGTTCTCCCGCTCGGCGGCCAGCTTCTCCTCCGCGGTCTCCTTGAGCCGGAAACGCATCTCCTCGAAGCTTTGGCAAAGCTCGCCGATCTCATCCCGCCCGTCCGACTCTATCGTGAAATCCAGGTTGCCCGCCGTGATGTTCTGCGCCGCCACCTCCAGCTTCCGGATCGGGTTGATGATGCCCTGGTAGATCCACACGGTCAGTATGCCCGCCGTGAACACCAAAATTAGGAAGATGGAAACCAGCAGGTCCAGCAGGAGCCCCTTGATTTCCGGCAAAATGCGTTCCAGCGCCGTGACGATGAACACGCTGCCCTCGCTGTCGTCCGCGAAACGGAAATCAATCTGCTTTACCAGGGCCTGCTTCTCGCCTTCTAGGTAGAACCCGGAATCCGCCCCCGTTTCCCCTTCCTTGCCATATCCCGGCAGGCGGTCCTCCAAAAACCCGCTCTCGCCGGGGTCGCCGTCGTAAACGATGTCCTCCCCCTTGCGGACGATCAGGTAGGAATATTTTTCCTCCAGCTCTTCATCGGCCTGCCTTAAATACGCCTCATCCTCCAGCTTCCCCGGGGTGTCCTCGGCAATTTCCCTCAAGTTCTCGTAATCCTTATCCGTGATGCCGCTGAGCATCCGGTAGGCGTTGACGAAATACTCGTACGTTTCCCCGCCCAGGTTGTAAATCCTGCGCGGGGTACGCACGTGGAACTGCCCCAGCCCCCACAATGTGGCGACCGCCAGCAGCACCGGGACGAATATGATGATGCAGAAAGAGATAATCAGCCTGGTCCTCAGCTTCATGGCATATCCTTATACATGACGCGCGGGGCCGCGCCCCGTTC
>CAZOLD010000156.1:0-4085 GCA_964580595.1 uncultured Eubacterium sp. | reverse complement strand
GGTTGACACAGAGCCGCAAGCCCCGGCCCACTTCCTGGCGCTTGCGGACGTCGCTTCCAGAGGATTTCAGCGTGCAGATCTGGAAGACGTTCGGGTTGTCCCATCCCTCGCGCAGCGCGGAGTGCGAGAAGATGAAGCGCACCGGCGAGCGCTCCGGGTCACGGTCTAAGAGGAGCTCCTTGTTTTTCATGATCAGGTCATAGGCGTCGATGTCGTCCGAGGTGCGCTCCTTTTTGTCGGAAAATTTGCTGTCGACCATGCGGCCTTTCTTGTCAATGGAGAAATACCCGGCATGCGTCTTCCCCGCGGGGATGGCGTCTAAGTACTTCATGTACTCGCTTCCCGCCTCGCCTTGCATGGAGCTTACGACGTCCTCGTATTCCTCCTCGAACATCCTCGCGTACTTGCCGTTCACGGCCCGGCCCGCCTCGTCGTACTCCCGGTAGTTCGCGACCTCGTCGATGAAGAAAAGGGAGAGGACCTTGATGCCCTTGTGGAAGAGCAGGCGCTCCCTCTGGATGTGGGACAGGATCGTCTCCCGGATCTGGATGCGGCGCAGCTGATCCTCGTCGACGCCGCCGATTACCTCCCCGGCATGGATCCGGATGCCGTTTAGGAACTCTAAGGAGTTGTCGCGCCCGTCAATCTGCTTTACCACATAGCCGTCCCTGTATTCCTCCAGACCTCCGGAATAATCGTAGAGGTTGTCCCCGATTTTCACGATGCGGCTCTTCCTTTTCGGCGCTCCGCCCGCCCTCTTTCTCTCGAACTGCAGCGTCGCGGTCGGGTCGCTCTTAGAAAGGTTTATCCCTTCCAGGTACAGGTAGCCGTCCGTGCCCGTGGTGCCGGACTCGGAAATCCCCTTCACGGCGATTTTCTTGACCAGGCGCTTGTTGTACGCCTCCATGGCGTCTAGGCGGTAAACCATGTTGTAGATGGCGTCCGGCCGGTGCGTGGCGGAATACCGGAGCGTCAGCATGGGGTGGAATTCCTTCAGGCGCTCCTTCGTATGCTTGCCCTCTACCGACTGCGGCTCGTCAATGATCAGAATCGGGTTCGTCTTCGCGATGATGTCGATCGGCCTGCGGGAGCGGAACTCGTCCAGCTTCATGTAAATGCGCCTCGCGTCCTTGCCCCTCGCGTTGAACGCCTGCGAATTGATGATCATCGCGTTGATGGAGCTGTCGGACGCGAAGCGGTCGATCTCCGTCAGCTGGGAGGAATTGTAGATGAAAAAGCGGACCTTCTTGCCGTATTCCTCCGCGAAATGCTCCTGCGTCACCTGGAAGGACTTATACACCCCCTCGCGGATGGCGATGCTTGGCACCACGATGATGAACTTGCTCCAGCCGTACGCGCGGTTCAATTCGTACATCGTCTTGATATAGGTGTAAGTCTTCCCGACGCCCGTCTCCATCTCGATGGTCAGGTTGTAGCCGTCGGCGCGCCCCTCCAGCTTCTCCGACGGCTTGATCCCGTTCGCCCTCTGGATCTTTTGGACGTGATCCAAGATAACCCGGTCGGAGAGCGCCGGCACGATTTTCTGGTTGCCCCAGCCCGTGAAATCCTCATCATCCGAAAGCGACCGCTGGATGTAGCCGGAGCCGCGGTCCATCATGTAAGTGGGCGTCAGGTAAGGCTGGCCCGCGAAAACATCCACGACAGCCCTAGCGGCGTCCGCCTGGAATTTCTGTTGCCTGAATTGAAGCTTCATGAGGCCTCCTCCTTCTTCCCCATTGCCCGTACGATGCCCCGGAGCATCCTGGATCGTGGGGATCTTTAGCTATTCCTTAACTAACTTAAAATTAAAATTCCCAATTTAGTCAACGAATTCGTCAACGAAAACAGGCAGATTTACGGATATCTGCGCTCCCTAACCGATTGCCATGGCCTCTTTCTTTGACTAAATTCTTGACTAAATGGTTTCATTTCTTGACTAAATCTGGTTGACGAGAAACCACTCAGCGTGAGCGGCTTTGCCATGAACGTCAATAATACCTTCTTTCTGAATATTATAAATCATCGGAATTCCCATCGAATTTGTGTCTATCATATACATATTCATCATCGCGTTACAAAGGAAAGCATTTCTATAACATGGAGGCTTATACCCTGGCTCTAAAGCTTTCTCTACCGTCTCCGGAATGAAAGCTCCTTCATTCATGAAGACCAGATGATCTTCAAATTCCTCGACATTGATCTTGCCGTGCCGCCTATAATCAGAATGAGCAATGCAGTAAAGGGTCCATGTAATTCTTGGGGTAAACCCGTCGAAATAAAATGCGGACTCCTTCTTGCCTAAAAGCAAGAGAGCCGTTCTGGTAATCTTGCCTTTAAAACAGATCCCTGCCTTATTCAGCACATCCATATCTGACATGCTTGACAAAATTTCCTTCGCCAGCTTGCGGTCTTCCTGCTTTTTAGAGAACATCTTCCTGGCATACAATACGGCTTCCGGATCCAAATCATCTATTGTCGCGTCATTTACGATTTCCTTTGACCAGTCCATGCCAATCTGACTACGAATAAGATCCATTTTATTCATGGGCAGAGGTACCAATGATTCATTCTCTCTTGCCCAAGCAGACCCATTCCAGGTTATGGGAATCCCGGGTATCGCTGACGGAATCTGAAAAGCAACAATTCTTTTCTTCTCCATCGTCACTTCATAGATGTCAAGGAATGTCAGCCTTTCATTCGTACCATTCGCAATTTCCCTTTTCAGCGACTGAAGGTTTCCATCCTTCCGATAGTTAGATCCCGTGAATTTGCCATTATTGGTGACCCCGAAAACAAGCCAAGCCTCTGCCTTTCCCCTGATATTTGCCTCATTGCAAAAAGCAGAAATATATTTGCCGTTCTCTTTGTAGTAATATGTGTTGTTCGCTTCCTTGAATTCAACCACTTCCGTTTCAAAATCTCCTAACATCTCATATATTTTATCTTTGAGTTCTGAATCGGTATATATCAAATGTATCACACCCTGTCATGTTAGAATATTGATTCGACACACATTAAGCCTTATGTGAAGAACAGTTTCCCTCTGTTTATGCCTCTTTCACATTCAACCCGTTGGACGAAAGGCGGTGCACCGACGTGGAGGCTTAGCCTCCGCCCTCGCGGGAAGAATACGGGAAGCCCCCTTTTTCGGGAAAACACCGCCATTATACCATGATTGGGCCGCCGTTGCAATTAGGGCTCGTTCCCGCACCGTCTCTGGCGCCCGGCGCCAGGGCGTCCGTAGCCGGAGCGCGGGAAAGGGTCGCGGGGAAGAGACGAGGCAGGCGGGCCTTGGCTCATGGCCGCTCCTTCTCGAAGCAGTCCCTCGCGGCGGCGAGGAATTTTTCGGCGATCGGCGTGAAGGCCTGGCGTTTCCTCCATGCCAGGTATATCCTCGTCTCCAATTTCGGGGACAAGGGCCGGAACGCAAGGCCGCTTTCCGCGCCGGTATCCACGAGGCCGCCTAACGTCAGCAGGTAGCCGAGCTCCTCCTTGACGAAAAGCGAGGCGTTGTAGGAAAGGCGGAAGGAGCCTTCCAGCCTCATGTCCTTCATTTTGTCCCCGCACCAATTCGGGATGTCTTTCTCCCATCCCTGCCCCGAGCAGAACAGCGGGAGCCCCGCGATGTCGTCTGCCGTGACGGCGTCTTTTTTCGCCAGCGCGCAGCGGGAGGGCATGACGAGGCCCCATTGGTCCGCCTCGGGGAAACACAGGCAGTCATATTTTTCCCGGTCGGGGATTTCCGCGAGCGCCGCGAAATCCAAAAGGCCCTTGTCCAGCTTCTCCGTCACTTGCTCCGTGTCCCCGCTCATGATGTGGTAGCGCAGGCCGGGATAGTCCGCCTTGCACTTCTTGATGACGCGCGCCAGGAAGCGGATCTGGCAGGATTCCGCCAGGCCAAAATAAATGTCCCCGCCGGTTATCTCGCCGAGCGCCGCAAATTCCCCGATAACCTTATCCGCCATTGAGACTAAGTCCTCCGCCCGTTTTTTCAGGAGGCGGCCCTCATCCGTCAGCTCGATGCTGAAGCTGTGGCGCGTGAACAGCTTTTTCCCAAGCTCCTCCTCTAACGACTGCATCTGTTT
>CAZOLD010000155.1:0-4114 GCA_964580595.1 uncultured Eubacterium sp. | reverse complement strand
CCTGCCCGCAACGAACGAGGAACAGGGAATCTACGCCCCCGAATACGCGATATCCGGGGGTTGTTCCTTGCGCGGGGAGGGGACGGTGCGGACCGTCGCCGGGAGTGCCGGTCTGGTGACGGACGGGTTCGGCAACCGGGTGATAACCGGGAGTATCCGGGAGTTTCACGAGAGCCTGGATATCCGCATCACCGGGACGGCCTACACGGACCGCAGCCGTCCGAAAAAACGGGAGGAGCGGCCGGCGGCTCTGTACCGCTTCGCGACGGATCTGACGCGCCCGGGAGCGGTGCTGTCGGCGTGGCGCCGGGAGTGCGCCGGGGACGCAGCGGATTGTCGTGAGCCTGGACCGGGAGGACGCCTCCTTGGATGGCGTGTCGCTTTCCTACCGCAGGGATCAGGGTGAGGAGCTTACCACGGAGGCGAAGGCGGTCGCGGGGAACATGGCGAGCTTCGAGCTGCCCTACCGTGACGGCGGGCAGGCCGGGATTTACCGGGTAGAGGGCGTGTCTTACCGGAAGGATGGCAGGGCGTACCGGGTGAGCCTGCGAGATCTGGGCATGGACGTCTCCTATGGCGTGGACCGGGAGGCGGCGTCGGAGCCGGACGATTACCTGGCGAAAGAAGGGTTTTCGGAAGGGCAGGAGCTTCCCGCCGGGGTAGAGGCGAGCGTCGTGCGCATGGACGAGAAGGGGAATGCCATTTCCGAAAATGACATCGAGGGCGCCCTGGGCGCCGCGAAGGCGGAGGTCCCGCAACAGCCCACCGGCCCCTTCGAGCGGGCGGCGCGGGATCTCGTGGTCGTTTTGGATCCTGGGCATGACAGCGTGCACACCGGTGCCAGTTACAATGGCTGCCGGGAGGAAGTGCTGGTCTTGTCCATCGCGCTTTTCTGCCGGGAGCAGCTGCAAAAATATGATGGGGTCTCGGTCTACATGACGAGGGAAGCGCTGGAATGCCCCAATGGCGGGCGGAAGGTGGATTCCCGGGTGTGCAATTCCAGGCGCGTGGAGTTCGCCGCCGGCAAGAACGCGGACGTCTATGTCAGCTTCCATCTAAACGCGAGCACGTCGCCAAGCGCCCGCGGCGTCGGCGTGTATTACCCGAACAACACTTACCGGAGCGATATCGGCACGGAGGCGGGCGGCCTGGCTGATGCGGTCAGCGGGAAGCTGTCGGCCTTGGGGCTGCCGCTTTGGGCAGGCGGGAAGCTGATACGCAATTCCGAGGATAACACGAGATATCCGGACGGCTCCCTGGCGGATTACCTGGCGGTCATACGCCAGAGCAAGCTGGCGGGGTTCCCGGCGATTTTGATCGAGCACGCGTTCGTCAGCAACATCAAGGACGTTACGGGTTTCCTTAACACGGACGACAAGCTGCGCAGCCTTGGCGTCGCGGACGCGGAGGCGATCGCGGAGTATTACGGGCTGAGCCTGCGGGGGGACGTGCCGAAAATCACGGGAGCGCAGTCCCGGGGCAGCAAGAAGCTTAGGGTCAGCTGGACTTCCTCGAAGGGCGCCGTTTCCTACCAGCTGTACCGCGCGGATTCGGAAGACGGGGATTACGTGAAGGTCGCGGACGCCAAGGGATGCTATCATGACGACGCGCGCCTGACAGGGGGGAAGTCCTACTGGTATAAGGTGTGCGCCCTGTACCAGGATGGCACGAAGTCTGAGTTTTCCGAGCCTTACAAGGGCATGCCGCTGCCCAAGCCGCAAATCGCGTCGCTCCTCTCGAAGACCGGCGGCAAAATCAAGGTTTCCTGGAAGGCCGTGGACGGCGTCTCCAAATATGTGCTTTACCGGAGTGAGAAAAACCAGGTTTTCAAGAAAATCGCGGAGTTCTCCCCGTCGGACGACATGTCCTATTTAGACGCTAAGGTCAAGACGCAGAAGGAATATTATTACAAGCTACGATATCGCGGCGAGGACGGGAACGGGTACAGCACGTATTCTGACGCGACCTTGGGGTGGGCTTTGGGCAGCGCGAAGATTTCCCAGGTTTCCTCGAATACCTACACCTCCTTAAAGGTCAAGTGGAAAAAGCAAAAGGGGGCCACCGGCTACCGCGTGTTCCGCAGTGACAGGAAGAACGGGAAATACAAGGCCGTCGCCACGGTGAATGACGTCAGCAGCTATATCGACGAGGGCTTAGAAATCGGGAAGCCGTATTATTATAAGATTCGCGCCCTGCGCGTCTCTTCGGGCAAGAACGGATATGGTGCCTTCAGCAAGCCGTTAAGCGGGAGCACGATCAAGAGGACCTATATCCTTTACGCCCGCTCAAAGAAGTCGGGCACTACGGAGATCAAGTGGCACAAGCGGGAAGGCGCCTACGCGTACAAGGTGAAGCGCAGCACGGCGAAAGACGGGAAATACACGGAGCTTGCGGAAATCCAGGACGCGGACACCGTCAAATATACGGATGGCACGGCCAGGGCGGGGAAGAGGTATTTCTACGCGGTCGAGACCATCATCAAGAAAAACGGGATCCGGAATTCCAGCGGGAATTCCAGGCCGGTTTCCGCCGTGAGCATCGCGAAAGTCCCGATCACGGATATGCGAGCGCAGGGCAAGGGCATCACCCTGCAATGGGAAAGGGCGGCCGGGGCGAATGGCTACCAGGTCGTGCGCGGCACGGAATTAGACGGCACGTATGCCAAGATCGCGGACTTAGAGGGGGCGGATTCCACTTCCTTCACGGATACCGGCGTTTACGCGGGAGAGCGGTATTTTTATAAAGTCCGCGCCGTGAGGAACGGCAAATATGTCGGCTACGGGAGCTACGCGAAGGGGACGGAAAAATGGATGCTCGCGGCCCCATTAGACGTGGCGGCGCGGCGCAACGAGAGCGGGCAGGTCCGGCTGACCTGGGCGGCCGCCGAGGGCGCGGCGGGATATGAGATCCTAAGGGGCGCGTCCGCGGATGGCGATTTTGAAGTCATTGCCACGCTTTCCGGCGCGAAGAAGACGGCCTATACGGATACCGGGGATTCCCCGGACAACGCGTATTATTATAAAGTGGCGGCAATCGGGAAGATGGGGAGCGCGACCGGAAGGGGCGAGGAGAGCGAGCCGGTTTCCGCGGGGCTTTCGCAATGAGGAGAGAAGACATGGGATGGAATAGGAAGATGAGGGCGTCGGCGCTCCTGCTGGCTGCCGCCTTGCTGGCAGGCGGGATCTGGGACGGGTCCGGCGTCGCGTACGCGGCAGGCACGGGCCGCTCGGGTGAGTCTGGGCAGGGCACGGATTTCGCGGCTAAGGCAGAGGGAGCGTTCGCGACAATCGCGGCGGATGGCGCCATTTATGCCGCGGCTGCGAGCGGCGGCGTGAAGGCCCAGGCGGGGCCTTCCTTGCGGGAGGGCGTGACGGACGTCCTTCCCGGTGGCCGCCAGGTGAGGCTTTTGGGCGCGTGCCTGCGCGAGGACGGCCTGTGGTTCCTCGCAGAGTATGGCGTGGGCGGGGAAACGAGAAGGGGATATGTCAGGGACGAGGACCTTGCGTCCGCGGACGGGCGGCTCTTGGAGTGGAAAAGCAAGTTCCTTGGCGCGGGCTCCCCGTTTCCGTATTTTCGCCGCGCGGACGCGGGGGAGACGGATTTGTCTTCTTTCCCGGAGAGCTACCGCGCCCCCATCCGGTCTTTGGCGGCTGATCATCCGGACTGGGTCTTCCTCGCGATGGACACGGGCCTTACGTGGGAGGAAGTCTTAGAGAGCGAGATGGAGGACGGCAGGAACCTGGTGGAGGACAGCGCGCCGGTCACATGGAAGTCCATGGCGCCCGGGGATTATAACAGCAAGACGGGGAAATTCGTGGTGAAGGACGGCACGAGCTGGGTGCAGGCTTCCGAGGTGGTCGTGCGGCATTACCTTGACCCGCGGAATTTCCTTAATGAGGATTCCGTGTTCCAGTTCGAGCAGCTTACGTTCCAAAGCGACTGCCAGACGGAGGACGGCGTGGAGCAGATCTTGAGCGGCTCCTTCATGTCAAAGAAGAAGTTAGAGGACGGGTCCGGCGGCGGGATTACCTATGCCCAGGCATTCATGAAGATAGGCAAGGAGCTGAAGGTAAGCCCGTATTTCCTGGCGAGCCGCGTGCTCCAGGAGCAGGGC
>CAZOLD010000154.1:0-4188 GCA_964580595.1 uncultured Eubacterium sp. | reverse complement strand
CCTGCGACCTCTGCGTCCCGAACGCAGCGCTCTACCAAGCTGAGCCACGCATCGTTACCGTCTCTGCATCATAACATATTTTCCAGATGTTGTCAAATGGAAAATTGCTTTCCGGGCAGCAGTGGAAAAATCCAGGGAACGCGCGGGCGCGCGCTTCTTCTATCTGTCGGCGGGGAACACCCGGACGAACGGGATTCATATCCCGGAAGCGAGATACAGGAATCGCGGCATGAGAAGCGCGGCATAAGAATTGCGATGCGGGCGGCATAATATGGGGATCGCGGCACGGGAATCGTGACACGGGGCGTGGAACGGGAGCGATACGGGAAGCGCGATGCGTTTGCGTGATATGGGAATCGCAACGGGGGAATCGCGATACGGAAAGCACATTACGGGAGGCGCGAAAATGAGGGAGAGGCTGACAAAAAGCGATGTCGAGAAAATCGAGCAGGAACTGGAATACAGGAAATTGACCGTGCGCAAGGAGGCGATCGAGGCTGTCAAGGAAGCCCGCGCGCATGGGGACTTGAGCGAGAATTTTGAGTACCATGAGGCAAAAAAGGATAAGAACCGGAACGAGAGCCGCATTCGCTACCTGGAGAGGATGCTAAAGACGGCGGAGATTATTTCCGATGAGTCAGAAGACGACGAGGTCGGGATCAACAACACGGTCACCGTGTATTTCGAGGAGGACGGGGAAGAGCAGGAGTTTCGCCTGGTGACGTCTATCCGGGGGAATTCCTTGAAGAATTTGATAAGCACGGAGTCCCCTCTGGGGAAAGCCATTTTGGGGCATAAGGCGGGCGACCGTGTTTTCGTGAAGGTCAGCGAGGAATACGGATATTACGTGGAGATCCGGGAAATCCGGAATACGCGGGAGGACGAGAATGACACGATCCGGAAATTCTAGCCGCGCCGGCTGGCCGTGCCCCCGTGCTTGACGCGCCATGGCCTGTGCCAGCCCTAGTGTCATCCTCCATGCCCTGGCTTGTCTTGGCTCCTGCGCCAGATTTCGCGCTAGGTCCAGCCGCCGTCGAGGGAAATGACCTGGCCGGTCAGGTAGGGCGGCGATTCCGCGATGGCCAGGCAGAGGCTCGCGACTTCCTGCGGCGAGCCGAAACGCCCCGCGGGGATCTCCGCGGCAAGCGCCTCTTGCTCCTCGCCGGACAGCCGCCGGTTCATGCGCGTATCTATGGCCCCGCACGCGATGGCATTGACGGCGACGCCGCTTGGCGCGAGCTCCTTTGCCAGCGCCTTGGTGAACGCGTTGACGCCGCCCTTAGACGCGGAATAGGCGACTTCGCAAGAGCCGCCCACGACACCCCAGACGGAGGAAATGTTCACGATCGCGCCGGAATGCCGGCGCACCATGGCGGGAATCGCGTGCTTGCAGCAGCAGAATACCGATGTGAGGTTGACGTCCAGGACACGCCTCCATTCCCCCATGTCCAGTTCGGACAAAAGCCCGAAATGCGAGATCCCCGCGTTATTGACGAGGACATCGATAGGCCCAAGCTCCCGCTCGGCCATTTGGAATGCCTCCGCCACGAAGGATTCGTCACTTACGTCCCCGACGAGGGGAAGGCAGGGCTGGCCACTGGCCTCGGAGAGCTCCCCCGCATACTGCCGCAGCAGGTCGCCGGAATGCAGGCAGTTAATGGCGAGCCGGTAGCCTTGCCGCGCGAACCGGGCCGCGATGGCGCGCCCGATGCCGTGGGAGGCACCGGTGATGAAAGCGGATTTCGGCTCGGGTTTCGATTCGGATTTGAATTCCATAAGAGAGTCCTTTCGGCAGGATTTTCCCTCTTGCGGGCGGGGATTGCCACCACGTCCATTATATCGGAAGTTCTTTCCTGCCGCAAGCCGAAGTCTTGTATTTGGAAATTTGATGTGGTATAATGACGCTACGCAAGTGGAAAAAATGTATAAAGGGGCAGTGTATCATGCATATCATAATAAGCGGAAAAAATATTGATATCACAGATGGGCTTCGGAAGGCCGTGATAGACAAGCTGTCGAAGCTGGAGCGCTATTTCACGCCGGATACGGACATTACCGTGACCCTTAGCGTGGAGAAGGAGCGGCAGAAGATCGAGGTCACGATTCCCGTGAAGGGGAACATCATCCGCTCGGAGCAGGTGAGCAATGACATGTACGTTTCCATCGACTTGGTGGAAGAGGTGATTGAGCGCCAGCTGAAGCGTTACAAGAACAAGATCATCGACAAGAAGCAGTCGGCTCCGAATTTCCAGAAGGAGTTCATCGACAAAGAGGTCGAGGACGAGGAAGAGGTTGAGATTATCCGCACCAAGCGGTTCGGGATGAAGCCGATGTATCCGGAGGACGCGTGCGTGCAGATGGAGCTTCTGGGGCACAATTTCTTCGTTTTCCAGAACGCGGAGACGGAGCAGGTCAACGTCGTGTACAAGAGGAAAGGGAATACCTACGGGCTGATCGAGCCGGAGTTCTAGGAGCGCGCGGACAAAAGCTCCTTGTGGCGCTCTAGCATCTCCTCGATTTTCCTGCTGGTGTAGGCGCCGGGGAATTTGCGCTCTTCCGGGGACAGCTCCTCTAAGAGGATTGGCTCGCCGTATTCCACGATAACGCTGCATTTCCGCACGGCGGGGAAATGCGCCTCCCATATTTCCTGGCTGTTCGAGATGGCGACCGGAATGATCGGGCATCCCGTCTTCGACGCCATCTTGAAGCAGGCTTCCTTGAACGGCAGCAGACCGCCGTCCGGATTCTTGTTTCTCGTGCCTTCGGGGAAGATGCAGATGGAGATCCCGCGATTGATATATTCGATTCCGGTCAGGATCATCTTCAACCCCGCCCTCATGTCGGAGCGGTTGAGGAAGAGGCAATACAGTCGCCGCATCCAAGTGGAGAGCAGGGGCACTTTCTCCAGCATGTCCTTGGAGACGTACCCTGTCAGGCCGGGGCACCTGGAATAAGTGATGATGATGTCAAAATAGCTCCTGTGGTTGGGCGTATAGAGGACGGCCTGCCCCTTCGGGACCCGATCCTCGCCTAGGATGGTGAGGTCCGTCCCGGCAAGGCGGATCACCACGCGGAATGCCCATTGCACAATCCTGAGGTTGCTGATGTCGGCGGCCTCGGGGTTGAATTTTTTTACGATCCATTCCACGATCATCACGGGGATCGTGGCAATCAGGAAAAGGACGAAGAAAATCAAGATAAGCGCGATACGAATCATTTGCATGCTCCTTCTTTCAAGTGTGATGCGGCAACTGCCCCACACCATTATACCTAGCGGAATTAAGAAATGCAATCGGAAATTCGAATCATTTCCGCGGGGAGTCACAAGTGATTTACAAATCCGGAAAGTGTGCTATAATAGGTTTGCTGCGATGAGGGATCATGGGTATTGTGATAAGGTCATAGAGGTGCGTTATGGAGCAATATGTGATAAAAGGCGGCATACCGTTGGCCGGCGAGGTGGAGATCAGCGGCGCGAAGAACGCCGCGCTGGCGATTTTGGCGGCGTCCATCATGACGGATGAGACGGTGTTAGTTGACAATTTGCCCGATGTGCGCGACGTCAATGCCTTGCTGCAGGCGATGGCGGATATTGGGGCGATCATAGATAGGGTGGACAACCATACCGTGAGGATCAATGGATCCATGGTGCGGGATCTGCCCGTGAATTACGAGTCCATGAAGAAGATACGGGCCTCTTATTACCTGCTTGGGGCCTTGCTGGGGAAATACAAGAAGGCGGAGGTTACCCTGCCGGGCGGGTGCAATATCGGCAGCCGCCCGATGGACTTGCATATCAAGGGGTTTCGCGCCCTCGGCGCGAATGTGGAGATTCGCAACGGCGCGGTCGCCGCTGAGGCGGAGCATTTAAGAGGGAGCCACATTTATCTGGATAAGGTTTCCGTCGGGGCTACCATCAATATCATGATGGCGGCGGCGATGGCGGATGGGAAGACGACGATTGAGAACGCGGCGAAAGAGCCCCATGTGGTGGATGTCGCGAACTTCCTGAACAGCATGGGGGCGAATATCCGTGGCGCGGGCACGGACGTGATCCGGATTGTGGGCGTGGAGAGGCTGCATAAGACGGAATACTCCGTCATACCGGACCAGATCGAGGCGGGGACCTTCATGTTCGCGGCGGCGGCGACCAAAGGGGACGTCATGGTGAAGAATGTCATCCCGAAG
>CAZOLD010000153.1:0-4202 GCA_964580595.1 uncultured Eubacterium sp. | reverse complement strand
CCGCAAGATGCGGAGCCATTTTCTTTTTCCATATCAGCAAAACGGCCGGGGCGTTTGAAGCACCCGCCTTACGGCGCCGTAAGATGCGGAGCCATTTTCATATACAACTCGATCGGGACATAGGCCTTGGCGTATATCCCGTCCTCGCGGTATTCCTCTTCCAGCAATTCCCCGTTCTTGCGGATGGCCGCGATCTGCCCCGCCTGATCGTATGGGAAAACCCCTTCCAGCAGCCGCTTGCCGTCGCGCAAAACCGTTTCCAAGGCTTCCTTCAGTTCCTCCATGCCCTCCCCGGTCTTTTCCGAGACGCAAAGCGTCCGGTCAGCCCTAAATTCCCGGAAACCGGGTTCCCCTTCCAACTTGTCCCGCTTGGTGCACAGCGTGATTGTCGTTTTCCCGCTGACGCCAAGGCCGTCTAGCGTCTCATACACGATGTGCATCTGCTTTTCCCGCTGGGGGTTCGACGCGTCCACCACATGGATGATGACGTCGGCGTATTTCGCCTCTTCTAATGTGCTTTTGAACGCCTCGATCAAATGGTGCGGCAGCTTGCGGATGAAGCCGACCGTGTCCGTCAGGAGGATTTCCTGCCCGCTATCCAGCTGAAGGTTGCGCGTCGTGGGGTCTAGCGTGGCGAACAGCTCGTCCTCCTCTAACACGCCCGCGTCCGTCAGCCGGTTTAGCAAAGTGGATTTCCCGGCATTGGTATACCCGACGATCGCGGCCACCTTGATCCCGGTGCGGTTGCGCTGCAGCCTCGTCACCTCGCGGTGCTGCTTGACCTGCTCCAGCTCCTTCCCTAGCTGGGAAACCCTCTCCTTCGCCAGGCGCCTGTCCATCTCCAGCTTTTTCTCCCCGGGGCCCCTCGTGCCGATGCCGCCGCCCAGCCTGGAAAGCGACGTGCCAAGGCCCTGCAGCCTGCTCATCCGATACTTAAGCTGGGCAAGCTCCACCTGTATCTTCCCCTCGCTCGTAGCCGCCCTGGCGGCAAAAATATCCAAAATAAGGAGCGTGCGGTCAATCACTTTCATTTCCATAGCGTCCCGCATGTTCCGCAGTTGCGCGGGGGAGAGCTCGTCGTCGCAGATGACGCTGTCCGCGCGCGCCCCTTCTGCCACCTGCCGGATTTCCTCCAATTTCCCTTTCCCGACGTAGGTGCCGGGATGGATGCCCTCCCGCTTCTGTACCACAATCCCGACGACACGCGCCCCCGCCGTTTTGGCAAGTTCCGCTAACTCCTCTAAGGAATCCTCCGTGTCGTCCCCTTCTTTGAGGCACACGCCGACTAAGACCACCCGTTCCTCTTCCTGCCCTACTTCCAGCAATTCTCCCATTTCCTACCCCAGGCTCCGAATGAACCGGTCAAACGCCTCCTGCCCTTCCGCGTCCCTCTTATAGACTCCCGCGTGCTCTAAGACCTTGCTGAATACCAGGCCAATCTCCTTATGCAGGATGTCCATGATGTTTGATTCCGTGACTTCCCCGTATCCCGGCAGGAACTCCTCCGCCCAATCCGCGTGCTTCGCGATGCGCTCATCGGCGCGGAGATCCTTCCCATGCACAATGGCGTCCGCTAGGATTTCCATTTCCTCCTTGAGCCTGGCGGGAAGGACCGCGAGCCCCATGACCTCGATCAGGCCGATGTTCTCCTTCTTGATATGGTGGAGCTCTGCGTGCGGATGGTATACGCCTAAGGGATGCTCTTCTGTCGTGATGTTGTTGCGCAGGACCAAATCCAGCTCGAACCGCTCCCCGCGCTTCCTCGCGATCGGCGTAATCGTGTTATGCGGCTCCCCGTCCGTCTCCGCGTAAATGAACGCGGCCTCGTCCGTATATCCCCGCCACGCGCCTAAGATCTTATCCGCGAGCGCAATCAGCCTGTCCGAATCCTCGCAGGAAATCCGGATGACGGACATCGGCCATTTCACGACGCCCGCCTTGACGTCCTCAAAGCCCGTCACCGTGAACTCGCGCTCCACCGGCGCTTTCGCCATCGCGAACTCATAATTCCCGCCCTGGAAATGGTCGTGGCTTAGGATGGAGCCCCCCACGATCGGGAGATCCGCGTTGGATCCCACGATGTAATGCGGGAACTGCTTCACGAAATCAAACAGCTTGCAGAACGTCCCATGCTCAATCTTCATCGGGATATGCTTGGAATTGAACACGATGCAATGCTCGTTGTAATACACGTACGGGGAATACTGGAACCCCCACCTGCTTCCCTGGATCGTGACGGGGATGATCCTGTGGTTCTGCCTGGCCGGATGGTTCACGCGCCCCGCATACCCCTCGTTCTCCATGCAAAGCAGGCATTTCGGGTACCCGCTTTGCTTTGCCCGCTTCGCGGCGGCAATCGCCTTCGGGTCCTTCTCGGGCTTGGATAAGTTAATCGTGATATCCATCTCGCCATAAGGAGTCTGCGCCTTCCATTTCACGTCCTTCGCGATCCGGTAGCGGCGGATATAGTCGCTGTCGCAACTCAATTTGTAATAATAATCCGTGGCGGCCCTAGGCCCCTCCTCCTCGTAAATCTTCCAGAATTTCGCGATGACCTCGCTCGGGCGCGGCATCAGCCTCCCCATCAGCTTCGTGTCGAGCAAATCGCGGTACACGACGCCGTTTTCCTCCAAAACGCCATTTTCGTGCGCGTAATCCAAAAGCTCCTTTAGGACGGGCTCTAGCTCCACGCCCTCGTAATCCTCCTCCGGCTCTTCGTATTCCTCGATTCCCAGCGCCTCCAAAATCTGGTTCGTCGTGAAAATCCGGTCCTCTTCCGAAAGCAGCCCCCGCTCCAGCCCGTAGCATACCAGCTTCTTGATCGCCTCGTTTACCATCGTTTCCTTCCCTCCTTCTCCCATGTTCTTATTTTTTTCATCCCGCCTCACATCGCCAAGATGCCCCCAAACGGGCGTACCTTGAGGACGTGGCAGGATCCCTCCCCATACACGTGGTCGAGCGCGTCCCGGTACTCTTCCACGAAATCATTCGCCACGAACGCCTGGATCGTCCCGGCGAACCCGCCGCCGTGCACGCGGCTTACGCCATGTCCGGGCAATATGCCATCGCTGACCGCAAGGCCGATGGAAACGCTTTGGCTCTGCACGTCCTTGCTCGTGTAAATATTCTGAAGGTATTTGAAGGAAGAGTCCCCCGACTCCTTCACGGCCCGCAAAAAGCCCTCAAAATCGCCTTTGCCCAGCGCGGATGCCTCCCGCTCCACGCGCTCATCCTCCTCAAAGAAATGCATCGCCCTTAACACGGGGCGGTCGCCGCACGCCTCACGCACCTTCGGCAATTCCCGGAAAAACTCCTTAGGATCTACTTCCCTTAGGAACCCTTTCCCGAAAAATTCCGCCACTTTCCTCATTTCCTGCGGGATCAGCGCGTAATCGTCCGTCAAGTCCGCGTGCGAACCCTTCGTGTCCGTGATGCAAAGGCTATGCCCGTACGCCTCAAAATCCACGTCAACCTTCTCCACTTCCGGATGCTCCGGATCCGCGAAATCAATGTGGATAAGCCCCCCGACGGAGCAGGCCATCTGGTCCATCAGGCCGCACGGCTTCCCGAAATACACATTTTCCGCGTATTGCGCCACCTGCGCGATTTCCACCGGGCTTATCGACATCCCGTTATAGAGGCCGGAGAGGATCGTCCCGACTAACACCTCGAAAGCCGCGGAACTGGACATGCCCGCGCCGTTTAGGACGTCGCTGGTGACGTAGGCCTGGAACCCGCCAATCCGGTGCCCGCCTTCCTTAAGGCCGTGCGCCATGCCGCGGATCAGCCCCGCGGAAGACCCTTCCTCCGAGTCCTGCTTCCCCAAATCCGACAGGTCAACCGTGATCATTGGGTACCCATCGGACAAAAGCCGGATCACGTCCCCGTCCGCCTTCCCGACGACGGCAATCGCGTCAAGGTTGATCGAGGCCGCGAGCACTTCCCCATGCTGATGGTCCGTGTGGTTGCCGCCCACCTCGCTCCTGCCAGGTGCGCTGTAAATCTCCACGTCTCCTTCCCCGAACAGCTCCTCATACTTGCGGATCGCCGCCTGGTAGCGCTCCCTATGGTAACCCAGCAAGCCGGAGTCCACGTAAATTTCCCCCAGCCTCCCGTCCTGCTTCCCCGACTGAATTTCCTCCAATAATGCCTTCGTCCCTTTCATCGTTTCCCCACCTTTCTCTCCTTACGCGGCAAGGGCG
>CAZOLD010000152.1:0-4225 GCA_964580595.1 uncultured Eubacterium sp. | reverse complement strand
TGCGACTGGGCTTTCAGCGTAATCAAAGGAGGGAATCATGAAAATCCTATTACTTGTCGTCTATTTCGCGGTATTGGTCGGCATCGGCCTCTACTGCCGCAAGCATGCCACGGACGTCAACGGCTTCGTCCTGGGCGGCCGCGCGGTAGGCCCTTGGCTGACCGCGTTCGCCTACGGCACCTCGTATTTCTCCGCCGTCGTATTCGTCGGGTACGCCGGCCAATTCGGCTGGAAATACGGCATCGCCGCGACCTGGGCAGGCATCGGGAACGCCGTCATCGGCTCGCTCCTAGCCTGGGTCGTCCTCGGGCGCAGGACGCGCATCATGACGCAGCACCTAAACTCCGCGACCATGCCGCAGTTCTTCGGCGAGCGCTTCGGCAGCAAGCCGTTAAAGATTGGCGCGTCCGTCATCATCTTCATCTTCCTGATCCCGTACACGGCGTCGCTTTATAACGGCCTCTCCCGCCTCTTCGGCATGGCGTTCGACATCGACTATTCCGTCTGCATCATCCTGATGGCCGTCCTGACCGCCATTTACGTCATCGCGGGAGGATACATGGCGACCGCGATCAATGACTTCATACAGGGGATCATCATGCTAGTCGGCATCGTCGCGGTCGTCGCCGCCGTGTTGAGCAGCAAGGGCGGGCTCATGGCCGCGCTGGACGGGCTCTCCAGGGTGTCGGACGAAACCGTCTCGACCTCCCCGGGCATATTCGCGTCCTTCTTTGGACCCGATCCCCTGAACCTGATGTTCGTCATCATCCTGACGTCCTTGGGCACATGGGGCCTGCCGCAGATGGTTCAGAAATTTTACGCGATCAAGAACGAGGACGCCATCAAGAAGGGCACGATCATCTCGACCTTGTTCGCGCTTGTCGTCGCGGGTGGGTGCTACTTCCTGGGCGGGTTCGGGCGCCTGTTCTCCGACCAGATCGACGTGGAGGCAAACGGCTATGACTCCGTCATCCCCACGATGCTCTCCGGCCTTTCGCCCATGCTGATCGCGCTGGTCGTCATCCTGGTGCTCTCCGCCTCCATGTCCACGCTCTCTTCCCTGGTCATCGCGTCTAGCTCCACGCTGACCATTGATTTCCTCAAGGAGCTTTTCTTCAAGAAAATGGAGGAGAAAAAGCAGGTGCTGACCATCCGGATCTTGGTGGTCGTCTTTATCGCGCTGTCCTCCGTGCTGGCTCTCATCCAGTACAAGAGCTCGGTCACTTTCATTGCCCAGCTCATGGGGATTTCCTGGGGCGCGCTCGCGGGATCCTTCCTGGCTCCCTTCCTGTACTCGCTGTACTCTAAGAGGGTCACGAAAGCGTCCTGCTGGGCTTGCTTCCTCTTTGGCTCCGGGCTGATGGTGGCGAATATCTTCTTCGGCCAATCCTTCCCGAAGATCCTGCAATCCCCGATCAACTGCGGCGCGATCGCGATGCTGGCAGGGCTGGTGATCGTCCCCGTCGTAAGCCTGTTCACGCCAAAGCCGGATAAGGAAATGGTGGAGAACGCGTTCGCGTGCTACGAGAAGCCGACGGAAGTCACGCAAAAAACGGCGCTTGGGAAATAAGCCTACCCTGGGAACGGGAAACACAGGCCCGGGGGCACGATGGGATTCTCCGCCCATCGTGCCCCCGGGCCATCGCTTTGGCGGCATCTTTCCCGGGCGGTGCCGTCCCGCCCCGCCTCTCGTGGCAGACGCAGCTTTGCCTAAGCCGCCCGGCTCGCCGCGGGCGCGCCTATTTCCTCACCAGCAGGGATTTCCCCGTCATCTCTTTTGGCTGCTCAAGCCCCATCATCTCGATCAGGGTCGGGGCGATGTCCGCAAGGCACCCTCCCTCGCGCAGCCCGTACCCCTCGTCATAATTGATGAGGACGAACGGCACCGGGTTGGTGGTGTGCGCCGTGAAGCTCGCTCCCGTGTCGTAGTCAATCATCTGCTCCGCGTTCCCATGATCCGCGCAGAGGAACAGGCACCCGCCAGCCTCCCTGACCGCTTCCACGGACTTCCCGACGCACGCGTCCACCGCCTCCACGGCCGCTATCGCCGCGGATTGCACGCCGGTATGCCCCACCATGTCAGGATTCGCGTAATTGATGATGATGACATCGTATTTCCCGGACCGCACCGCTTCCACGAACTTGTCGCAGACTTCGTAAGCGCTCATCTCAGGCTTTAGGTCATACGTCGCGACCTTCGGGGAATTCACCAGGATCCGATCCTCGCCCGGGTTCGGCTCCTCCACGCCCCCGTTAAAGAAGAACGTGACGTGCGCGTATTTCTCCGTTTCCGCGATCCTCGCCTGGGTCAGTCCGTTCGCCGCTAGGAACTGCCCGAACGTGTTCGCGAGCTCCTCTTTTTGGAACGCGATTAGCGTGTGCGGGATCGTCACGTCATACTCGGTGAAGCAAACATACGTCACGTCCCTCCTAGCGCCCCTGTCAAACCCGTCAAAGTCGTCCGCGCAGAACGCCCGCGTGATCTCCCTCGCGCGGTCCGGGCGGAAGTTGAAGAAAATGATCGTGTCATTGTCCTTAACTGTCGCGAGCGGCTTCCCGTCCCGCTCCACGACGGCCGGCACCACGAACTCATCCGTAACGCCCTCCTCATAGGACGCGGCGACGGCCTCCACCGCGTTCGCCACGCGCTTCCCCTCGCCGTTCGCGACCGCCTGGTAAGCCTTCTCTACCCTCTCCCAGCGCTTGTCGCGGTCCATCGCGTAGTAACGCCCCATGACGGAGGCAATCTCCCCCACGCCGATCTCCGCCATCTTATCCTCTAACTCCTGCATGTAGCCTTTGCCGGAAGTCGGCGCCGTGTCGCGGCCGTCCAGGAAGCAATGCACGTAGACGTTTTTGATGCCCTCCCGCTTCGCCATCTCCAGCAGGCCGTACAGGTGCGTGTTGTGGCTGTGCACGCCGCCGTCGGACAAAAGCCCGTACAGATGCAGGGACGAGCCGTTCTTCTTCACGTTCTCCATCCCCGCCGACAGCGCCTCGTTCCTAAAGAAGCTGCCGTCCTCGATTTCCTTCGTGATCCTGGTCAGTTCCTGGTAAACGATCCGCCCCGCGCCCATGTTCAGGTGGCCGACCTCGGAATTCCCCATCTGCCCGTCCGGGAGGCCGACCGCCAACCCGCTCGCGTTCCCCTTCACGAAGGGGCATTCCTTCATCAGCTTGTCGATATTCGGCGTGTTCGCCTGGTACACGGCATTCGCCTCATGCCTCTCGTTCAAGCCAAACCCATCCATGATCATCAATACTGTCGGTTTCTTTCTCATAACATCCTCCTCTTTCCTTGATTCGCGGCGCCCGCGTCCCGCCCGGCAGGCGCTCCCGCCGGCGCGCGCCTCCCTGTAGCGCTCCGGGTCCGCCTGCCACAGCCCGTTCAGCCACGCGATCCCTTCCATGACCCCCTCCTCGGAAAAATCCGCCTCCATCCTTTGCTTCTTCTCTTCCGGCGTGGCGTCGTAGGAGTAAGGCCCCTCCCACGCCACGACCTCCAGGATGCGCCCCGCGCCCTCCCCTCCGGGGGAGGGATCCCCTTTAAGGGCGGAGCAAAAGCGGTAACGGAGGCCCTCGTAGCTTCCGGTAAACGCGGATTTCTCCAGGTAGGACATCGGCAGGATGTCCTTACGGCAGATCATAATCCATATCCTTCAGGATATCGAAGCAGTCAAAGGTCGCGAAATAATCCCTCGGCGTCTCGGCGCGCCGTATCAGCTGGGCGCTCCCGTCCTCCCTAAGGAGGATCTCCGCCGACTTGAGCTTGCCGTTGTAATTATACCCCATCGAATACCCGTGCGCCCCCGTATCGTGGATCACGAGCAGATCCCCGACGTCAATCTCGGGAAGCATCCTGTCCACCGCGAACTTGTCATTGTTCTCGCAAAGCGAGCCCGTGACGTCGTACATGTGGTCGCACTTGCTATTGTCCTTGCCCATGACCGTGATATGGTGGTATGCCCCGTACATCGCGGGCCTCATCAGGTTGACGGCGCAGGCGTCGCAGCCGACGTACTCCTTATGGGTATGCTTCCGGTGGATGGCCGTCGTCACGAGGCAGCCGTAAGGGCCCGTCATGAACCTCCCCAGCTCCGTGTAAATCGCGACGTCCCCCATTCCCGCCGGCACGAGCGTCTCCTCGTAGACCTTCCTGACCTCCTCGCCGATCACGCGGATGTCATTCGGCTCCTGGTCCGGGCGGTACGGGATCCCGATCCCG
>CAZOLD010000151.1:0-4253 GCA_964580595.1 uncultured Eubacterium sp. | reverse complement strand
CCTTCCCCGCTGCTCTCATATGACTCGGAGCTGTCGCCTTCCCCGCTGCTCTCATATGACTCGGAGCTGTCGCCTTCCCCGCTGCTCTCATCCGTCCCCGAACTGTCGCCTTCTCCCAGATCCGGCTCCTCCGCCTCCACGCCCGTCAAGTACGTGATCTCGTCGCTGATTGAGCCCACGCTTTCCGAAACCTCGTATTCCTCGTCGCCGTACAGGAACTCATGCAGCTCCTTGACGTTCGTCGCTAAGTCCGCGGGAATCACGCAATCCTGCCGGCTGCTCTCGTAGGCGATGTCAACGACGACATTCTTTAAGTCAAACGGGAATCCCGACGTGTCGCCCATCTTGTAGTTGAACGCGTCCTTCACCAAGCCTAGCAGCTCGGTCTTCTTAAGGCTGGTCTTGACGTTCGGGAATACCGCGTCGATCAGGCGCGAAATCGTCCCCACGTCAGACGCGAGCGCCTTCTCCACCATCTTGTTCAATACCAGCCGCTGGCGTTCCGTCCGCTTGTAATCATCGCCCGCCGTATAGCGGATCCTGCCGTAGGAAACTGCCTGCACGCCGTTTAAGTTATACGTCCCCGGCCCGGAAATCGGGGTATAGCTCTTCCCCGTCACTTCCGACGTCTCCTCGCAATAGCCGTTCAGCCAGCGCACCTCGTCGGACTCGACCTCAATTTCCACGCCGCCTAAGATATCCACCGCGTCCGCCACGGCGCCGAAATCAAAGGCCGCGTATTCCCGGATGTCCAAGTCCAGGTTCTTGTTAAGCATGCGCACGGCCTGCTCGGCGCCGCCGACCGCGTAGGCCGAGTTCGCCTTGCCGTACGCGTCCGGGTTGTCCTCGTCCGCCATGTTTAGGAACGTGTCGCGGTAAACGGAGACAAGCCGCACTTCCTTCGTCGTGTTGTCAATCCGCGCCACCATGATGACATCGGAATTGCCGCTGCCGTATGAATTCGTCTCCCGGTTGTCCAACCCGAATAACGCGACCATCGTATAATCTTCCAGCTCTTCCTTCGTCGTCTCCGGAAGCTCGATATTGACCACCTTATCCGCCTCAAACGTGTCGTCCAGCTTGATCTGCCTTACCTTCTCGTCGCCCCAGCTCCACGCCGCCAAGGCCGAAAGCGCCAGCATCAGCAATGCCACGGCCGCAGCCGCCAGAATTTTACTTTTCCTTGAATTCATCCTTCATCTGCCATCCTTTGCCAATCATTCTTTCCCGCGCCCCCGCGTTCACGGCGCGATCCCCGCCCTTTGCGGGCCGCGCGCGGCCCTGCGCAGGAAGCAAGCGAGGAAGACGGCGCGGTTTCGCGCCATGCGAAGCGGGCCGTAATGCCGCATGGGGGACGCGTTATCCCCATGCCTGCGGTACCGCAAAAGCGGCTCCCGCAAGAAACAGGATTTCCCGAACGCGTAATCGCCTAACACGCCAATCCACTGGTCATGCATCTCGATGCCGCCGGGAATCGGCAAGGCATAATCCAAAAGCTCCCTGCGAAACGCCATGCAACAGCCGATATAGCTGTTCTTCACGATATTCCTAACGACCCCCGGCCCCGCGCCCCGGAACTCGAAAAAGGAATCAAAGAGCACCTGGCCCGGATCCTCCCCCTCGAACACGACGGCGTCATGCACGACGACGGAGGCGCCCGTCTCCCCGAAGGCATCCAGCACGCGGCGCAATTTCCCCTTCTCCCAGATGTCGTCCTGATCCGCGAGGAAAATGTGCCTGCCCCTCGTAAGCCCCAAGGCATTCCCGAAATTCTGCTTCACTCCCTGCCCAGGCCCTTTGACGAGCCGGATCCTCGCGTCCATCCCGGCATACTCGCGCAAGATCCCTAGCGTGCCGTCCCTAGAGCCGTCGTCTGAGACGACCAGCTCGTCCTCCTCCCCCAACTGGCAGAGGATGGAATCCAGCTGTTCCTTGATATGCCTAGCGCCATTGTATGTCGCCATCGCCACGGACGCGCGGACGCCGCCGCCCGCCCCATCCCCTACCACAGCTTCCACCCCCATTTCCGGAAATAGCGCACCATGGAGCGGATGTGCATGCGCCGCAAGCCCTTATCCTTGCGGGAGCCGCGCCTCCACTTGTGGATGGCCTCCGTGCCGGGGCAATACCACAGGCTGCTCCTCTCGTTGACCCGCCTGCACAGGTCCGCGTCCTCCATGTACATGAAATAGCGGGTGTCGAACCCCCCAAGCTCCCGGAAGAGATCCGTGCGCACCACCAGAAAGCTCCCTTGCGCGAAAGGCACGCGGAAAGGCTCGCCGTAATCCATGTCCTGCATCGTGTGGTAGGCGTTGCGCCTCCTCAGCCAGCGAACTATCCCCCTTGCCTCGTCCGGATCCCCCTCTAAGAACCTCGCCGGGACGACCAGGCGCAGGAACAAATCCATCACGGTAAGCTCCCTGCGGCAGGAGGCCTGCCGCTTCCCTTCCTCGTCCACCAGGCGCGGCGCCGCCATCCCCGCGCCCGTATCCCGCATGAACGAAAGGAGTGCCAGAAAACTATCCTCCACGAAGAGGATATCGGGGTTCAATATGGCATGGTACCGCGAGTCCAGCCAAGGAAGGACGTAATTGTTCCCGCCCCCGAAGCCCAAGTTCTCTCCCGGGATGAGGCAGCTGACCTCCGGATACGCCTCCTCAAGCCCTTCTAGGCCGCCGTCCCCGCCCCCGTTGTCCACGATATAAATCCGCTTGGAAATCTCATCCGTGGTATGCTCTAAGAGGGAGCCCACCGCGTCCCTCACGTCCTCCTCGTCGTGATATGACACGAACGTAATCGATAAATCTATCATGATGAACCTTTTCCGGCCAGGACCACTAAGAGCGTGCGGAACAGGATGCGGACGTCCAATCCCAGGGACCACTCGGAAATGTATTGCGTGTCCAGCGCCACGATCTCCTCGAAATTCTTGATGTCGCTCCTGCCGCTGACCTGCCACATCCCCGTCAGGCCCGGGCGGATGCCCAGCCTGGCCTTGTGGTGCAGCTCGTATTGCTCGAACTCATCCTCCGTGGGCGGCCTCGTCCCCACCAGGCTCATGTCGCCCTTTAGCACGTTCCAGAACTGCGGGAGCTCGTCAATGGAATGCTTGCGCATGAACTTCCCGATCCCGAAAACCCTGGGGTCGTCCTCAATCTTGAACATCTGGCCTTCCATCTCGTTGCGATCCATCAAGCCTTCCTTCATCTGGTCCGCCCCGACGACCATCGTGCGGAATTTATAGAACTTGAACCTCCTGCCGTTCCTGCCAATCCTAGTCTGCTCGTAAAAGATGGGGCCGGGCGACTGGATCTTGATGATCGGCGCGAAAATCACGAACGCGATCCCCGTCAATGCCAGACCCACCAGGCTGCCGACGATGTCCATGAGACGCTTCAAAAACATCTGCCTCGCCGTCGCGATCTTCATGCTCGTCGTCAGCACGAGGTATTTCCCGTAACGCTCCACCACCTTGTTCGGCATCAGCACGGACTCCCGCACCAGGTTAAAATGCACGGTGACGCCCATCTCCAAGAGCTCGTCCGCAAGGGCCTCGCTGCTCTCCCTGGTGTTCCCATTCAGGAAAACCTCGTCAACCACGTTCTTGCGCATGTACTCCAGGAAATTATCCAGCGTCGCCACGACCGGGACCCCGCAGATCTCCTCGCCGACGCGGTCCGCGTCCACGATGACGACCCCCGTCACCTCAAATTCCTTGTAGCGGTTGTGCTGGAAATCCGAGACGCATTCCTCCGCGTTGCCCTCCTCCGTCACCACGATGAGCTGCGTGAACTTCTTCCCGCGGATCATGCGCTGGCGGATGTAAATCTTCCAGAGGCAGCGGGAAAAATAGACCGTCACGATGGCCACGCCCAGGAACACGCCGATAACCTGCCTGGAATAAATCGCCGACTGCTTCGTCGCCCACAAGTAGACCGTGATGACCATAAATATCATCACGCAATGGATAACAACCGCTTTTAGCTCCTGGACGCGGTTCCTGCGCAAAATTCCGGCGTAGGGCTCCGAGAGGAAAACGATGCTGATATCCACGAACAGCAGGATTACCGCGAGGCGGTCGTAATATCCGTTCATCTGCGCCCACCTGCCGGGGCGCCCGAACCGGAGCATCCGGGAAATATAAAAGCTCAGCTCAAGGCAGATTAGGTCTATGAGCAGGAAATCCAGATGCTTCATCCAGCTTTTTTTCTGTTGTCGATACATAACCCTTTCGCACTCCGAATCACTCCGCC
>CAZOLD010000150.1:0-4268 GCA_964580595.1 uncultured Eubacterium sp. | reverse complement strand
CGGCCATCCGCGTAAGCCTCCGCCACGTTCGTGTTGGAGCTCTCCCACAAGACGGCGGACGCGGGCTTCGCCACCGCGGACAGCTGCCCATACTCGCCGGCGTACAGCTCCAGCGAACCCTTGTCAAGGGAAATCACGTTCCTTACGAAAATCTCGCAATACGCTTCCCCGAACCGCATGCCCGCTTCCGTCTCCACGGAGACCGTGGCCGCGATGAGCGCCCTGCCCCCGCTGACCGCGGTTACGGCGCCGGTTTCCGAGACCGTCGCGACCGACTCCGCGTCGGACGACCAAACGACCGAGGCGCCGGGCCCCGCGTCCGCCGTAAGCTGCAGGACGTCCCCCGCCTCCATCTCGTAAATGTCGTAATTGAGCGTGACCGCTAAGGGTCCCGCCTCCTCCCCCTGCGGAAGCGCCGCCGCTTCCGCGGGCGCGGGACGAAGTAACGGCGCCCCGCACAAAACAAGGCAGCCCGCGGCTGCCGCAAGTATCCTGCTAATCTTCTTCCGGCTCTGGTTCTCCATTTATGGCATCCTCCTAACATCATCTATCCGCGCGCCCGCTCCCTCACGGGCGCGCCGCCTTCTTAATGATAATACTTTTCCCTTCCATGTTCAAGGCATACATAGATACCATACCAAATGATTGTGTCGGGAATATGCGGTTTTCCGCCGCAAAACGGCCCGCGGCATGAAAATCTTTCCCCGCGGCGCCGGGATGAAGCAAGAACCACCCGTTATTTTCATTGCGTATCGGAATTAAAATACGGGAAAATTATGTTTTTATTCTTATTTAGAATTAAAAAACAAGATTTTCTTTGAAATAATTCCAATATAGAATCATACGACGGGATAAGGATGCTATTTTACGCTATGCGAAAAACCATGGCGTCCGAAAACCCGCGGTTCCCCTAGGAAGGAAACGCGACTTACGGATTTCGGGAAGCCGCGGGCACGCGAAAGAAAACAGACAAGACAGGAGAGGATAGGAAAAATGAAAGCAAGGAAAGCGAAAAAATTATTGTCATTGGCCCTATGCGGCGCGATGTCGGTGACGCTGCTGGCAGGATGCGGGAGTTCCTCGAATTCGACGGATACGTCCGATTCGAATTCCTCCGCGGAGGCGGATTCCTCCGCGGGAACGGATGAGTCCGCGGCGGCTGACGATTCCTCGGCGGCCGGAGATTCCGCCGGGACGGAGGCGTCCGCGGAGAACCCGTCCGATTTGAGCGGCAACGTCACCTTCGTCAGCTCGAACGACCAGACGGGCGCCGTGGACGATATGATCGCGGCGTTCAACGAGGCATATCCCAACATCACCATCGACCACCAGGTCCTGCCCGGCAACAGCGACGACGTGAAGAAGAGCCTGATGACTTCGTTAGCGGCGGGGGACACGGAGCCCGACGTCTTTGAGTGCGACATCATCTGGGTGTCCCAGTTCGGGGCGGCCGGATGGCTGATGGACGTGACGGACAAACTGGAGGCCATCTCGGACGAGTACGTGGCCGGCCCGCTGTCCACCTGCTATTACGACGGGAAGGCGTACGCGTACCCGAATTACACCGACGTCGGCCTCCTGTATTACCGGAAAGACCTGATTGACACGCCGCCCGCCACATGGGATGAGCTGGTGAAGATGAGCAAGGAGCACATCGGCTCCGACGGCATCGAATACGGATATATTTTCCAGATGTTCCAAGGAGAGCCCACCTCCTGCAACATGCTTGAGTTCATCAAGCAGAACGGGGGGACGGACTTAGAGAACGGGAAATTCGCCATGAACAACGACAACACGAAGGGCGCGCTTGAGTTCGTGAGGAGCCTGATTTCCGACGGCATATCGCCGGAAGGGGTCTTGAACCATAAGCCGGACGACACGCTTTCCATCTTCCAGGAGGGCAAGGCATTGTTCATGCGCAACTGGACCTACGCGTACGACATCGCGAATTCGGATACCTCGAAAGTGGCCGGCAACGTGGGGGTCGCGCCGCTTCCTAGCGGGACGAACGGGAGCGAGTCCGCGGGGACGCTGGGCGGATGGAATTACGCGATCAACGCGAACACGGACGAGGCGGAGGCTTCCATCGCGTTCGCGGAGTTCATGTCCGGGTATGACGCCCAGAAAATTTCCGTCATGAAGAGGGGGACGTTCCCGACGAACGCGGCGGTTTACGAGGATGAGGACGTCTTAGCGGACAAGCCGTACCTGGCGGATGTCCGCGACGCGGCGGCGAACGCGAAGCCGAGGCCGCAGGTCAGAGATTACTCCGCGATCTCTTCCATCTTCCAGGTGTATTTCCACAAGGCCCTGACCGGGGAATTATCGGACGACGAGGCTTTGTCGCAAATGGATGAGGAGCTGAACGCGGCATTGGCGGAACAGCAATAAGATTCGCACAGCCCGGCTGCCGGAAGGCGGCGCCGGGCTGTGCCATTGTATACGAGGAGCCTGGGTATGAAAAAATTTAAAAGCTTAAAGAAAACCACACGTGACAATATCGTGGGATACGGGATGATACTGCCGGCGCTGGTACTCCTTGTGGCAATCGGGATCGTGCCCATTCTAATCACGGTATCCTACAGCTTCCAGCACAGGGTGCTGACGGATCCGACGAACATCCATTTCGTGGGGCTGGAAAATTACGCGACGCTGCTGGGGAACCCCCTATTCTGGGAATGCCTGAAGAACACGGTGGTGTTCGCCGTGCTGTCCATGATTGTCGAGCTGCTCCTTGGCTTTGCCGGGGCCATGCTGATGAACAGCGCGAAAAAACTGGCCGGCCTCATCCGCACGGCCGTGCTGATCCCGTGGGCGATACCGGGAATCATCATCGCCTACATGTTTTCCTTTATGTTCAACGACCAGCTGGGCGTGGTCAACCAGCTTCTGCAGACGATGCACCTGATTGACTCCCCGGTGTCCTGGCTGACCGGCAGCTCGACGGCCATGCTCGTGGTGGTGTTAGCGGACGCCTGGAAGCAATTCCCCTATGTCGCCTTGATGATTTTCGCCGGGCTGCAGACCATCCCCAGCGACGTCTATGAGGCCGCGCAGGTGGACGGCGCCGGGAAGGTCGCCACGTTTTTCCGGATCACGCTGCCGAACTTGAAGGGGATCCTGCTGATCGTCCTCCTGTTCCGGACGATGGGCGCGATCCGCATCTTTGACATTATTTTCGGGATCACGGGAGGAGGACCCGCCAATTCCACGGCGACTATGATCTATCTGGCGTACAAGTACCTGTTCGGCGACATGGATTTCGGGCTTGGGTCCGCGCTGTCAACCATCATCACGATCATGATCTTGCTTTGCAGCATCCTCTATATCAAGGTCCTGAAAACGGACGACTAGGGAGGGAAGGAAATGAGTGGAAAGAAAAAAATAGCGGGGCTCCCGGGACTGATTTTGACAGCTATCTTCCTAATCGTGATCGTGTTCCCCTTTTACTGGCTGATCATAACTTCCGTGAAGGACCCCGCGGATATCAGCCTGATGCCCACGGAATTGTGGCCATCCCGGTTTTCCGGAGCTTTTTACGAGAACGTGTTCGTGGAGCATCATTTGATGACCTACGTGATCAACAGCGTCATCGTGGCGACGGGGACGATGATCGTGACCATCGTCGTGGCGTTCCCGGCCGCTTATGCCTTTTCAAGGATCCGCTTCAAATTCAAGAAAATGATCAAGAATTTCATCCTTGTGGCGAACATGTTCCCGCTGATCGCGATCGTCACTCCCATGTTCGTCATATTCCGGAAGCTGCATTTGATCAACACGTACGCCGGGCTGATCATCCCGAGCGTGATTCTGACCCTGCCGATGGCGATCTGGACGCTGATCGCCTTTATCGACACGCTCCCCTATGAGCTGGAGGAAGCGGCCATGATCGACGGGTGCAGCAAGACGCAGTCCATTTTCCGGATCATCATGCCGCTGTCCGCGCCGGGCCTGTTCACGACGGCGATCATCGCGTTCATCACGGCCTGGAACGAGTTCATGTTCGCGCTGATCCTGGTGACGCAGGACGAGATGCGGACGGTGCCGATAGCCATCTCCCTGTTCCCGGGCCAGTTTTCCGTGCCTTGGGGGGACATGGCGGCGGCTTCCGTCGTCGCGACGGTGCCGATCATCATCGTGGTCCTGCTGTTCCAAAAGAGGATCGTGTCAGGCCTTACGTCCGGCGCCGTGAAAGGGTAGTGGGTACTCTGAAAGCCCGGATTGCGAATGCGGGTAGGATTGCGGGAGCTGCATCGCAGCGGAGCAAT
>CAZOLD010000149.1:0-4272 GCA_964580595.1 uncultured Eubacterium sp. | reverse complement strand
CTCGAACGGGTAGCCGTTCTTGAGCCAATTATCCGGCACCTCCACCTGGAAGCCGTTCTCTATCTTCTGGCGGAACAGCCCGTAGCGGTAGCGGATCCCGCAGCCGTAAGCGGCATACCCCAAGGTAGACAGCGACTCCATGAAGCAGGCGGCCAGCCTCCCTAAGCCGCCGTTCCCGAGCGCCGGGTCCGGCTCCTGATCCTCGATCGCGTTTAAGTCGAACCCAAGCTCGTCTAGGGCCTCCTTCACTTCCTGATAAGCCGTCAGATTAATCAGGTTGTTCCCGAGCGCGCGACCCATCAAGAACTCCATGGACATGTAGTAGAGGATTTTCGGATCCTGCTGGTCGAATGCCTTCTGCGTCGCGAGCCACTGGTCGATGATGACATTCTTCACCGCGTAGGACACCGCCTGGTAAACCTCCTGCTTGGAAGCCTCATCCAAGGTCTTGCGGTACAGCTTCTTGACGTTGTCTTTGATCTCCTGGATAAACTCCTCTTTCTCAAAAATCTTATTCTTCATCCCTGTCTCCTTTTTCTCCAATCCCTCCGCCGCATTCCCGGAATAAGGTCCTTTCTTCCAATCCTGCGCCGATTTTTTCCGGTTCATGCCATTTATGCCTTTTCTACCCCAAGCAGCACGGTTTCTCCATTGATATTCCATTCTTTCTCGTATCCTCTTACTGAATCTGCTGCAATATCCTCTGCCAATACCTCAGACATGATCTGCGCGCCATGGCTTTCAAATATTCCGTTGATGGTTGCTCCGGCCCGATAGGAAATGTGGATCCTGTCCATCACCTCAAATCCCGCCTCCTTGCGCATGGTCTGGATCTTGCTGATCAGCTCGCGGACAAACCCTTCCTCGATGAGCTCCGGCGTCAAGCGCACGTCTAGCACGACGGACACCTCGCCGTCCGCCTCAGTCACGTACCCCTCCCGCTGCGTCACGGAAATCAAGAGATCCTCCTCTAGGAGCACGACGCCCTCGCCCACGCCGTCTAAAGAAAGGCTGCCCTTCTCCCTCAATTCGGCCATCGCCCTGCCGCCGTCCAGACCCGCTAAGGCCTTTTGGATCTGGCCTAAGAGCTTCCCGTATTTCGGGCCGACCGTCCTCAGCTGCGGCTTAAACCCATAATCCGTGAACCTCTCGACGTCGTCGGTAAAGGTCACTTCCTTGACGTTTAACTCGTCCGCAATGACAGTCTTAAAGTAATCGGGCAGCGCGAAGGGCGCCTTTACGTACATCGCGCCGACCGGCTGGCGGTTCTTGACGCCCGCCGTGTTCCTGCACGCGCGGCCCATCACGACCACTTTCAGCGTGGCGTCCATGTTCTTCTCCAGCTCCGCGTCGACCATGGACATGTCCGCTTCGGGGAAATCGCATAAATGGACGCTCTCCGGCGCGCCCGCGTCCAGGCTGCACACGAGGTTGCGGTAAATGTCCTCCGTCATGAACGGGATCATCGGGGCCGCCGCCTTGCTGACGGTCACTAACGCGGTATACAGCGTCATGTACGCGTTGACCTTGTCCTGCTCCATCCCCTTCGCCCAGAAGCGCTCCCTGCTCCTCCTGACGTACCAGTTGCTCATTTCGTCCACGAAATCCTGCAGGGCGCGCGCGGCCTCCGGGATGCGGTAATTCCCCAGATCCTCGTCGACTTCCCGGACCATGGTGTTCAGCTTCGAGAGCAGCCACCTGTCCATGAGGGGGAGCTTCTCGTATTCCAGCTCGTGCTTCGTGGCGTCGAACTCGTCGATGTTGGCGTAAAGCACGAAAAACGCGTAGGTATTCCACAGCGTCCCCATGAACTTCCGCTGCCCCTCCTGCACGGCCTTGCCGTGGAAGCGGTTCGGCAGCCATGGCGCGGAATTGACGTAGAAATACCAGCGGATCGCGTCCGCGCCGTAGGTCTGCAGCGCCTCGAACGGATCCACCGCGTTCCCCTTGGACTTGCTCATCTTCTGGCCCTTCTCGTCCTGCACGTGCCCTAAGACGATGACATTCTCATAAGGCGCCCTGTGGAAGAGGATCGTCGACTCCGCGAGAAGGGAATAGAACCACCCGCGCGTCTGGTCCACCGCCTCGGAAATGAACTGCGCCGGAAACTGCTCCCGGAACAGGTCCTCATTCTCAAACGGGTAATGGTGCTGCGCGAACGGCATCGCGCCGGAGTCAAACCAGCAGTCAATGACCTCCGGCACGCGGCGCATCTGCCTGCCGCATTTCGGGCACCGGATCGTGACCGCGTCGATATAGGGGCGGTGCAGCTCGATATCCTTAGGACAGTCATCCGACATCTCCTTTAGCTCCGCGATGCTCCCGACCGCGTGCATGTGGCCGCACTCGCATTCCCAGATATTCAGCGGGGTACCCCAGTAGCGGTTGCGGGAAATCCCCCAATCCTGCACGTTCTCCAGCCAGTCCCCGAAGCGCCCCTTCCCGATGCTCTCCGGAATCCAATTAATCGTGTTGTTATTGGCGATCAGCTCGTCCTTGACCGCCGTCATGCGGATGAACCAGGACTCCCTGGCGTAATAAATCAACGGCGTCCCGCAGCGCCAGCAATGCGGGTACTCATGCTCGAATTTCGGCGCGTCGAACAAGAGGCCCTGATCCTCCAGATCCTGCAGGATGAGCATGTCGGCCTTCTTGCAGAAAACCCCGGCGTACGGCGTCTCCTCCGTCAGCTCGCCCTTTTCGTTCACGAATTGCACGAAGGGCAGCCCGTAATTCCTGCCGACCTTCGCGTCGTCCTCGCCAAACGCGGGCGCGATATGGACGATGCCCGTGCCGTCCGTCATCGTGACATAGGGGTCGCAAGTGACAAAATGGGATTTCTTGCCCTGCTTCTCTGCCGCCTCTCTCGCGCACGCGAACAGCGGCTCGTATTCCCGATACTCCAAATCCGTTCCCTTGCATGTCTTTAGGATCTCGTACGCGCCGTCCTCCCCGCGCGGCGCCAGCACGCGCCCTAAAAGCGCCCGCGCCATGTAATAGACATGCCCGTCCGCCGCCTTGACCTTGCAATATTCCTCATCCGGGTTGACGCACAGCGCGAGGTTAGAGGGCAACGTCCATGGCGTCGTCGTCCATGCTAAGAAATACGCGTCCTCCCCCTTCGCCTTGAAGCGCACGATTGCGGAACGCTCCTTGACGGTCTTGTACCCCTGCGCGACCTCCTGCGCGGAAAGCGGCGTCCCGCAGCGCGGGCAATAGGGGACGATCTTGAACCCCTTGTACAAAAGCCCCTTGTCCCAAATCTCCTTGAGCGCCCACCATTCCGACTCGATGAAATCATTGTGGTAGGTGACATAAGGGTTGTCCATGTCGGCCCAGAAGCCGACCTTTTCGGAGAAATCCTCCCACATGCCCTTATATTTCCAGACGCTCTCCTTGCATTTATCGATGAACGGCTCCAAGCCGTATTCCTCAATCTGCTCTTTCCCGTCCAGCCCTAAGAGCCTCTCCACCTCCAGCTCCACCGGGAGCCCATGCGTGTCCCAGCCCGCCTTCCTGGGCACCATCTTCCCCTTCATGGTCTGGTACCTCGGGATCATGTCCTTGATGACGCGCGTGAGCACATGGCCGATGTGGGGCTTTCCGTTCGCGGTGGGCGGCCCGTCGTAAAACGTGTAAACCTCCCCGCCCCTGCGGTTTTCCATGCTTTTGCGGAAAATGTCGCGGTCTTTCCAGAACTTCGCGGTCTGCCTCTCCCTTTCCACGAAATTCATGTCTGTCTCTACCTTGGCGTACATGCGGGCTGTCCTCTCCTTTCCAAGCGGCCGGGCGCCCATGGCCTGCCGAGTCGCGGCAGAATGGCAGGGCTGCCGGATATGCCCCTCGCGCCGGGGCCCTGGCCGTTGCCGCAGGTCATATGTCAATCACAGGTCATATATGTCGAAGCTGTTATTGAAGCTGTCATTGTAGAAATCATAGAAGTCATATTGATGCAGGAAATCATCATAAAACCCGCTCTTAATCGCCCATGACCCAAGCGCGAGCAGGCTGACGCACGCCACAACCGCGACGATGCCGCAGACAATCCCCGCGATCGCCATGCCCTTCCTCTCGTGCTTCGTAATCTGGAGGATGCCCAACACCACGGCCGCGATGCCTAGGAGGATGGAAAGGATGCTTCCCACGTTCGTGCAGCACATGATCGGGATGGCAACGATGCCGCATACCATGGAGGCAATCCCCAGGCCCGCCTCCTCGTCCCTGTGGGGGCCGCCCTGGCCATAACCCGGCTGCCGGTACCCGTCGCCATAG
>CAZOLD010000148.1:3321-4295 GCA_964580595.1 uncultured Eubacterium sp. | reverse complement strand
TAGGCGCCGCCGCGGAACCGTCATGCTTCGCGTATACGGTCTGGTAGCGATCCTTATCCCGCAGGCTATGCTTGATGTAAGGCGGGAGCGGCATCTGCCCTACCTTGTCCAGGATTTCCTCAAAAATGCCATCATAGGAAAACCGTATCAGGCGATTCCCGCCCTCAACGGTTTCTAAGACTTCCCCTCTTAGGATGCCATCCCCGAACAAGAGCCGCGTCCCCGGCCTCGCCTTCTTCCCGGGCTTTGCCAAGGCCTCCCAGACGTCGCCTTCCCTCCTCGTTAGCAGGAGGATCTCGACTTTCCCGCCCGTGCCTTCCCTCTCCCCCATCAGCCGCGCGGGGATGACCTTCGTGTTGTTGAGGACGAGGCAATCGCCCGGGCGCATGTAATCCGCCACCTGGGAAAAGCGCGCGTGGCGGATCGTGCCGTCCTGCCGCCCTAATACCATGAGGCGGGAATCCGAGCGATTCTCCAGCGGGTCCTGGGCAATCAGTTCCGGCGGCAGCTCATAGTAAAAATCCTTCACATCCATGTCATTTTCTCGTATGTCACTTTCTCAGCTCAATCCCCATGTCCTTTAACGACTGCAATATTCCATCCATGGCCGGCGCATAATCCGATTCTTCTAAAGTTTTGTCTTTCGCGCGGAAAGTAAGGGAATATGCCATAGATTTAAATCCTGGTTTAATTTGTGTCCCTTCGTAGACGTCAAACAGCTCGTAGCTCTCCAAATATTCGCCGCCGTTCCTCCTGAAAACCTCCTCGACTTCACCTGCCAGGATTCCCTTCCTCATCACCATGCTGATATCCCTCGTCACGGCAGGGAACCTGGCGATCCCTTCGTATTTCCGCTCGAAACTTGCCATCTCCACGGCCACCGGCATGTCAATGACAGCCAGGTACACGCGATCCTTGATGGAATAATTTTCCGCCACTTGGGGATGCGCCTCCCCTAAGTAACCCAAGACCCA
>CAZOLD010000148.1:0-3311 GCA_964580595.1 uncultured Eubacterium sp. | reverse complement strand
ATATTCGCCTGCCTGCCGGGGTGCAGGAACGGCTTAAAGGCGTCCGGATCATAAACGCGCCTCCCCGGAATGCCTATCTTGTCAAAGAATTCCTCCACGACTCCCTTCATCGTATAAAAATCGCCGTCCCCGTACATGCCAAGCGTGAGCTGCATGCGCTCCTCGGGCAGCTCCGTGATCGGGACCTGCTTTGGCAGGTAGATATTCCCAAGCTCGTACAGGCGCACGTTCTTGTTCCTGCGGCTGAAATTGGTAGACAAGGAAGAAAGCATGCCATTTAAGGACGTCGTGCGCATGATGCTGAAATCCTCCCCCAGCGGGTTGGAAATCACGACCGCGTTCCTCAAGCTGCTGTCCGGCTCGACCAAAAGCTTGTCAAATACTTTCGGGCTCTCAAAGGAATAATTCATCCCCTGGCTGAACCCGCTGTATTCCGCCACGTTCCTCGCCACTTCCTCCACGCGAAGCTTGAACGGGAGCTTCCCGGTCGTGGCCTCGCCCACCGGCAACGTGGCTGGGATGTTCCCATACCCGTAAAACCGCGCCACTTCCTCGGCCAAATCCGCGAGGCAGGACAAATCCTGGCGGAAGGACGGCACGACGACCTCCCTGCTCCCCGCGTCATACGCAAGCTCCAATTTGGCAAAATACCCAAGCATTTCCTCTTCCGGGATGTCCGTGCCCAGCAGGCGGTTGATCTTCCCCGCGTCAAACGGGATCCTCTTTTCCTCCCTGGCTTTCCCATACACGTCGACCACGCCCCCGACCACTTCCCCGGCGCCAAGCTCCTCGATCAGCTGGCAGGCGCGGTCAATCGCCGCCATGGCATTGTTAGGATCCAGGCCCTTCTCGAATTTGCCGGACGCGTCGGTCCGCAGGCCGATCTTCTTGCTGGAAACACGGATATTCGCGCCGTCAAAGCAAGCCGCCTCAAACAGCATCGTCCGCACCTGATCCGTGATCATGGAATTCTCCCCGCCCATGATCCCGGCGATCCCGACTGCCTTTTCCCCATCGCAGATCATAAGCACCGTATCGTCCATCGTGCGCTCCTGCCCGTCCAACGTCACGAATTTCTCCCCGTTGGCCGCGCGGCGCACGATGATCTCATGGCCCGCGATCGTGTCTAAGTCGTAAGCGTGCATGGGCTGCCCGTATTCCTCCATCACATAGTTCGTGATGTCCACGATGTTGTTAATCGGCCTTATCCCTTGTGACGCCAGCCTGCGCTGCATCCATTCCGGGGAAGGCGCGATCTTGATGTCCTTCACGACCCTCGCGCAATACCTGGGGCAAAGCCCCGCATCCTCCACGCGGACCTTCACGTAATCGTTCACGTCCTCGCCATTCCCGGTTTTCGTGACGGCCGGCGGGCGAAACTCCTTATCGAACGTCGCCGCCGCCTCCCTGGCGATGCCGATGACCCCGAAGCAGTCCACGCGGTTCGACGTGATCTCGTACTCAAAGACGACGTCGTCTAAGCCAAGCGCGCTAACGGCGCTCTCCCCCACTTTCACGCTGTCACTAAAAACATAAATGCCCTCCTCCGGGGCATCGGGGTACATGTCCTTGGAAGAGCCCAATTCCTCGATGGAACACATCATGCCGTTCGATTCCACGCCGCGCAGCTTGCCCTTCTTAATCTTGACGCCGCCCGGCGTTTTCTTTCCATCGTGGCCCCCTGCCACGCGGCCGCCGTCCAGCACGACCGGGACCTTCTGCCCTTCCCTCACGTTCGGCGCGCCCGTCACGATCTGGACATCCTCTCCGGCGCCGACGTCAACCTGGCAAACCACCAGCTTATCCGCGTCCGGATGCTTCTCTATCTTCTTGATCTGGCCTATGACAATCTTGTCCAGGTCCGCGTCCAAGGCCACATACCCCTCCACCTTAGAGCCGGAGAGCGTCATGGCATCCATATACTCCTGCGGGGTCACGTCCAAATCCGGGACGTACTCCTTAATCCAAGACATTGATGTATTCATATCCCCGTGTCCTTTCCAAAAATCGAAAATAAAACTAAAAATTAAATTTAATTTTTATTAATTTATGGTTAAATCGTGAATTGAATTAATTAAAATTGCCGTAAGAAGCGATCGTCGTTCTCATACAGCAGCCGCATGTCATCGATTTCATATTTCAGGAGCGCAATCCTCTCCAGCCCTACGCCAAAAGCGAAGCCGGAATACTCTTCCGGGTCAATGCGGCTCATCCGCAGGACGTCCGGATGCACCATGCCGCAGCCAAGGATCTCTATCCATCCGGTGCCTTTGCAAAACCTGCATCCTTTCCCGCCGCACTTAAAGCAATTGACATCAACCTCGGCGCTCGGCTCCGTAAATGGGAAATGATGTGGCCGGAACTTGACCTTCGTCTTTTCCCCAAACAGCTCTTTCGCGAATTCCGCCAACGTCCCTTTCAAGTCCGCGAACGTGATGCCCTTATCGATCACGAGGCCCTCGATCTGGTGGAAGGAAGGGGAATGGGTCGCATCCACCTCATCGGAACGGAACACCCGGCCCGGCGCGATCATCCGGATCGGCAGCCTTCCCTTCTCCATCTCGCGCACCTGCACCGGGGACGTCTGGGAACGCAGGCAAATCTCATCGTTGATGAAAAACGTGTCCTGCTCGTCCCTCGCCGGATGGTTCGGCGGGATATTCAGCCTCGTGAAATTATAGTCCTGATACTCCACTTCCGGCCCTTCCACGACCTCATATCCCATGCCAATGAAAATCCGCTCCACTTCCTCTAACGCGATCGTATTCGGATGCCGGTGCCCGATCTTGCCCTTCTTCGCCGGCAGCGTGACGTCGATCACTTCCTGTTTCAGCCGGAGGTCGCGCTCCGCGGCCTCCAGGCTCGCTTTCGTCTCCTCAATCATCTTCTCGATGCTTTCCCGCGTCTCGTTCACCAGCTGGCCCACGGCAGGGCGATCCTCCGGGAGCACATCCTTCATGCCCTTTAAAACAGCGGTCAGCTTCCCCTTCTTCCCCAGGAAGGCGACCCTGACGTCGTTCAATTTCGCAAGGCCATCCGAATCCTTAATCTCCTGGATTGCTTCCGCCTTAATCTGTTCCAGTTTCTCTTTCATCTTGGATTCTCCTTATCTCATGATGCAGGGCGAAAAACCCGCCGGCATCGGATTGATTGCCGTAACAACCGTCACGGCTAACATTCTAGCATGAGGGGCAGAAAACTTCAAGCATTTTTCCACGTTTCATAGAAGCGGTTGGCCTCCGCGCAAACTAAGAGGATATAGATCCCAAAGTACAGCCATAGCATCAGGAGGATAATCGTCGTCAGGCTGC
>CAZOLD010000147.1:0-4308 GCA_964580595.1 uncultured Eubacterium sp. | reverse complement strand
TCCGTCACGCCCGCGCCCGGATGGGATGGCCGGCAAAGTCCGTCACGCCCGCGCCGCCGTCTCCAGGGCGATCCCTATCATTTTCCCGAACCCTGTCTCCCTTTGCTTGGATGTCAGCTTGTCCGGCTTATAGATGTGATCCGAAATCGTCAAGATGCACAGGGCGCGCTTCCCTGCCCGCGCGGCGTTTAAGTACAGCGCGCCGCTCTCCATTTCCACCGCCAGCACGCCCATCTTCCGAAAGCAGTCCTTCCCTCCCGGCCGCTCGCTGTAGAACGCGTCCTCCGATAAGACATTCCCTATTTTCGCCGTCACGCCCGCATCTTTCGCGCATTCCGCCGCCGTGCTCAGCAAATGGTAATCCGCGAGGGGCGCAAGGTAACCGGGGCAGCCGAATTGTTCCGCGTAACTCGAGACCATGGACGCCCCCATCGCGATCACGACATCCATCACGTCCACGTCATCCTGTATCCCTCCGGCCGACCCGATCCGGATGATGTTGTCGACGCCGTAAAAATGGAACAGCTCATAAGAGTAAATGCCCATGGACGGCATCCCCATCCCCGAGCCCATCACCGAGATTTCCTTTCCCTTGTACTTCCCCGTATATCCCAGCATCCCCCTTACCTGGTTGACGAGCCTGGCGTCCTCAAGGTATTCCTCCGCGATGAACTTCGCCCTTTGCGGGTCGCCGGGCATTAAGACCGTCTTTGCAAAATCCCCTTCCTTCGCCTCGATATGCGGCGTTGGCACATTCGGCATAACTGATCCCTCCCAATCCGTTCCTAATCTATTCATTTCGCATATCTATCCATTATCCATGGCGCAAGAGCCCCCGTACCGTGCCCCTTCATGGCCCGCCCCGGGTCGCGTCCGGACGCCGCCCGGTCATCCCGGCAGCAGCCATCCCACGATTAGCGCCGCAAGGCTCGCGCATGCCGCCACGAAAAACAGCCCTTTCCCCCGGTACGCGGCGATCAGAGCGGCGGCGACCCCCGCCACGGCCGCGGGCATCTTGCCCGTCGCGTAAAACACGGCCGGAAATGTCATCGCGCCTAACACCGCGTAAGGGATATATGCCAGAAACGCGCGGACGCGCTTGTTCCCCACTTTCTTCCGAAAAGCCGCGAACGGCAGGACGCGTATGAGGTAAGTCACCACGGCCATGACCAGAAGATATATCCAAAAATTCCCTTCCCCCATCATGGATCCTCCCGCGCGACTTTCTCTCCTGGGGCGCCGCCTCCCGCGCCATCCTTATCTGGCGCTCCGGCTTCCGTGGCTCTGTCTTCCGGAGCGATGCCTCCCCTAGCATCCCCTGCCGGCGCGTCGCTTCCTTCAGCATCCCCCACTAGCGCGCCGCTTCCCTTGGCATCCCTCGCCGGAGCATCGCTTCTTTCATTATCATCCTCCATTGGGAAGAAAACCGCCCCGATCGCCGACGCCACGGACGCGCAAAGGATGATGGAAAAACCTTCCGACACCCCGCGAAAGGCCGGAAGGAAGCGCATCGCGCAGCTTAAGGCGATCGCGGCAAGCGTCACCATGAAAATCTTTTTATCCTGCCTGGCCGCGGGGATGATGATCGCTAAGAACATCCCATAAATGGCGCTGCCCAAGGCATCCGACACTTCGCGCGGGAGCACGTCCCCGCAAACCGCGCCTGCCAGCGTCCCAAGCGTCCATCCTAAGTATGGCAGGAGGATGAGGCCGGCAAAATAACGGCTGCTCACCTCGCCTTCCCTGCTCATCGCGACCGCGAAAACCTCGTCGGTGATGCCGAATCCCAGCACGAGCTTCTGCGGCGTCCGAAAATCCCCATCCACCTTCTGCGAGAGGGAAATCCCCATCAGCGCATAACGCAAATTGATCACGAACTGGGAAACCGCCATTTCCAGATAGGAACCCGCCGCCGCCATCACGGTAACCCCCGCGAACTGCCCGGCGGACGTTAAGTTCGCCGCCGAGACCAGCGCCGCCTGCCACCAGCTCAGCCCCGCGGAAACCGCCGCAAGCCCGAACGTGAACGACACCGACAAATACCCGATGCCGATCGCGCTCCCATCCTTTATCCCCTGCACGAACTGACTCATCCTCGCCCAACGCATGCCCGTTCCCTGCCCGGCCACCGCAAGGTCACCGCCTGGCATTCCGGCTCTCGCCCGCGCCCGCCGCAATGCCACAAGGCCACTGCCCGGCGCCGCTACGCTGACGCCGCATGGCCTTCGCTCGCCCGGCGCCCCGGCATATTCCCGCCGTCCGCCGGCGCCGCACGGGAAGGGCATGCCCTCTCCTTCCCGCACATAGTGTACCACAGTCCGCATTAATCCGCCACCATGACTTTTCCCAAATATCGCGGAGCCACAAAATTTGCTTGCAAAAACCGCTTATAAAAGATATCATTGAATTTGGGGCATGACGCCCCTACACCAAATGAATTCCGGGAGGCAAACATGAAAAATCTCAAACGCATCCTCGCGGCCGCGGGGGCGGTCCTGCTAGTGGGGCTCTACCTTGCCACTTTGGTATTTGCCTTGATGGGGAAAGATTTCTTCCCTATGTTCATGGCGGCGATTTTCGCGACCATCACGCTTCCCGTGCTGCTTTGGGTTTACAGCTGGATTTACAAGAAAACGAAAGACGCGGCTTCTAAGAAAAACGGAAGCGAATAAGGAAGCGGCGGTCGCTGCGCCCGCCCTGTCCCCGCATCGCGGCCGGGAAGGCGCCAATCCATCACGAAAGGGGCTCCTCACATGGCAAAGGAAAAAAAGGAAAAAGGATGGCCGATCAAGGCCAAGCTATTAGGGATCATGATACCGGTCGTAGCCGTAATCGTCGCCCTTCTCACGATGATTTCCTACATGGTATCGAAAAACATCGTATCGGCCAATTCCAAGGATTTGCTAAGCTCTTCCATCGAGAACCAGGCGAATGAGATCGAGGCCTGGCTCAATGAGAATCTTGCGGCCTTCCAGGCGGTCAAGCAAAATATCGAGGGCACGTCGCCCACGGACGAGCAGCTGCAGGAAATCCTGAACCAGTACGTCGGGTACAACGCGAACTACCCGGACGGCATTTATGTCGCGGACAAGGACGGCGTCCTCCTCACCGCGGAGGGGTCGACGAAATCCGATTCGGACCCGGCCTCCTCCGTCTGGTACAAAGAGGGGCTTACGCGCATCAACATGGGATTCACGAGCGCGTACTCCAACGAGGACGGCACGGCGGTCGTCAGCGCGTCCGGCATCCTTGACGACGGGTCCGGCAAGCAGCGCGTCATATCCGCGGACATGACCCTGCAAAGGATCAGCATCATCGTCAACAGCCTGATTGAGATGAAGAACGCGCAGGCTTTCCTTGTCAGCACGACCGATGGCACGATCTTAGCGCACAGGGACGAGAGCCTCATTTCCACGAAGATTGGCGAGGCGGGAAACAACCAATTCCTAGGAGGCGTGGCGGAACGCATCGCGAAGAGGGATTATTCCGACACCGAGATCGACGGGAACATGACCGTTTTCCATAAAATCAACGGCACGGACTGGATTCTCGTTTCCTACATCCCATCCTCGTATGTGTTCGCGAGCATAGACCGGATCCGGAACATCATGCTCCTCATCGGCATCGTGAGCATCCTCCTCCTCGCGCTAGTCATCGAGCGCGTCGTGCACGTCGTCATGCGTCCGGTGAAGGATTTGACGGACGTCATCACGAAGATGACGGACGGGGACTTCACGATCACGGTAGGCAAGGCGGGGTCGGACGAGATCGGCACGATGAGCCGCGGCGTCGGGAAGTTCGCCTCCACCATGCGCGGCATGATTTCTTCCATCCACGAAGTCTCGGACAAGCTGAAGAAGCAGGCGGATGAAAGCTACGACGTCTCCAAGCAGATGAGCGACGCCAGCGGCATGCAGAACACGTCCATGGAAGAACTGAACCAGACGGTCTCGCAGCTTTCCCTATCCATCAACGAGATCGCGGATCACGCGACGCAGCTTGCTTCCGTCGTCGCGGAGGCGCGTGACGACAGCGCCCAGGTCAACAGCAAGATGCAGGAAACCGTGGAAATGTCCAAGAAAGGCCAACAGGACATGAGCCAGGTCGGGAATGCCATGGGCGGCATCCATTCCTCTATCGTGGAGCTCAAGGCGGCCATTGACAAAGTGGGCGAGGCGTCCGGCGAGATCACGAACATCACCACCGTCATCGCGGACATCGCGGAAGAGACGAACCTCCTGTCCCTGAACGCGTCCATCGAGGCGGCCAGGGCGGGCGAGGCAGGCAAGGGTTTCGCCGTCGTGGCGA
>CAZOLD010000146.1:0-4337 GCA_964580595.1 uncultured Eubacterium sp. | reverse complement strand
TCATGGAGATGCGGAAATCCTCCATCAACATCGCGATCGTCTTAGACGAATACGGCGCGACGGCGGGGCTTGTCACCTTAGAGGATCTCTTAGAGGAGATTGTCGGGGAAATCCGGGATGAGTACGACACGGACGAGGAGGACGCCGCCGCGAAGCTGAGCGACACGGAATATGTCGTGCGTGGCTCCATGAACCTGGAGGACTTCTGCGAGCTGGCGGGAATAAGCCTCAATTCCGAGGATTACGATTCCATCGGGGGGTATGTCATCGGCCTGCTTGACCACCTCCCGGAAGCGGGCGAGTCCGCCACCACGCCGGAGGGCGTGTTCCTCCGCGTGGAATCGGTCGAGAAGAACCGCGTCGGCAAGCTCTACGTTCGCCTGCCAAAGCCGGAGGAATAGGCGCTCCCTGAGGCCTAGGAGGGCCCCGCAGTGTTGACATTTCTACCCTAAAGTAATATAGTAAGCGTGAAATTACAACCATTCACAAATTCATAGGAGGTTTTACAGATGAACAATTTGAAATTGGACGTAGCGGATCAGATCGCGGTGCTGACCATCAGCAGGCCGGGCGCGCTGAACGCCCTCAACAGCGAGACCTTAGACGAGCTTAACACGGTCCTGTCCGAGATCGAGGCAAGGGACGACGTGAAGGTCGTCATCCTGACCGGCGGCCCGGACAAGAAGGGCAACGAGTTCAAGTCCTTCGTGGCGGGCGCCGACATCGCGGAGATGGTGAACTTCACCGCGGCGGAGGCGCGCGCGTTCGGCATGAGGGCGGCGGAGCCGTTCTTCAAGCTGATGAACATGCGCCAGGCGACGATCGCGGCGGTCAACGGGTTCGCGCTTGGCGGCGGGTGCGAGATCGCCATGGCGTGCGATATCCGCATCGCTTCCGAGAACGCGACGTTCGCGCAGCCCGAGACGGGGCTGGGCATCATCCCGGGCTTCGGCGGCACGCAGCGCCTTGCGCGCCTTGTCGGCATGGGACGCGCGAAGGAGATGATTTTCACCTGCGACAACGTGGACGCGGCGGAAGCGTACCGCATCGGCCTGGTCAACAAGGTCGTGGCGAAGGAAGAGCTGATGGATACGGCGAAGAAGATGGCCGCGAAGATTATCTCCAAGGGCAGCTACGCCGTCTCGATCGCGAAGGCCGCGATCAACAACGGGTATGACATGGACATCAAGAACGCTGTCGAGATGGAGGCGAACCTGTTCGGCATCACCTGCTCGACCCACGACAAGCAGGAAGGCATGACCGCTTTCTTAGAAAGAAGGGATGCCGACCTGACGGACTTTTAAGATGGGCAGGGAGATTGCCTTCCTGGGTGGCGGCAACATGGCGAGCGCGATAATCGGGGGTCTCCTTTCCTCAGGGGTAGCGACCAAGGAGGAGATCTCCGCCACCGCTAAGACCCGGGAGACGGCCCGTTCCCTGCGGGAGCGGTTTGGCATCCGGACAGGCACTGACAACGCCGCGGCGGCGAGCCGCGCCGATATCCTCTTTTTGGCGGTCAAGCCGCACGTGCTCCCTGACGTCATTGCCGAGGTGAGGGACGCGCTTCCGCAAGACGCGCTGGTCATTTCCATCGCCGCGGGGACGACGATTTCCTCCATGGAGCGGATGTTCTCAAGGAAGGTCAAGCTGGTGCGCGCCATGCCTAACACCCCCGCCCTGGTCCGGGAGGCCATGACCGCGGTATGCGCAAACAGCGAAGTCTCGGAGGCGGAGCTGGCGGAAGCCGTCCGCCTCTTTGCTTGCCTCGGGAAATGCGAGGTCGTCCCGGAGACGTTGATGGACACGGTAGTCGGGGTATCCGGCTCCTCCCCCGCCTATGTCTTCATGCTGATTGAGGCGATGGCGGACGCCGCCGTCGCGGACGGGATGCCCCGCGCCCAGGCCTACCGTTTCGCGGGCCAGGCCGTGCTTGGATCCGCGAAGCTGGCGCTGGAGACCGGGAAGCACCCGGGGGAGCTTAAGGATTCCGTCTGCTCTCCCGGGGGGACGACGATTGAGGCCGTCGCCGTGCTGGAAGAAAAGGGGCTGCGGGATGCCGTCCTAAGCGCCCAGCGCGCCTGCGTGCGAAAGTCTAAGGAGATGGGCAGGAAAGAAGAATAGGGTTCGAACTGTCGTTACGGTTTTGCCAGGCCCCATAGGCCAGGCAGGAAGGAGCATGCGAGATATGTGGGCACACGAGAGCGTTTTTTACCAGATTTACCCCTTGGGGATGTGCGGCGCGCCTTTTGAGAATGACGGCGTGCAGGAAAGCCGCATCCTGAAAGTCAAGGATTGGATCCCGCATTTGAAGAAGCTAGGCGTGAACGCGGTCTATTTTTCGCCAGTCTTCGAGTCCGACACCCATGGGTACAATGCCAGGGATTACCGGAAAATCGACGTGCGGCTGGGGACGAACGAGGATTTCAAGGAAGTGTGCGACGCGCTGCACGAAGAGGGGATCCGCATCATCCTAGACGGCGTGTTCAACCACGCGGGGCGCGGCTTCTTCGCGTTCCAGGACGTCTTAGAAAACCGCGAGAACTCCCGGTACAAGGACTGGTTCCACATCAATTTCGGCGGCAACTCCAACTACAACGACGGGCTGTGGTATGAGGGCTGGGAAGGCAATTACGACCTGGTGAAGCTGAACCTGAGGAATGAGGACGTCATCCGCTACCTGCTAGACAGCATCACCTGCTGGGTAAAGGACTGGGATATCGACGGCCTGCGGCTGGACGTGGCCTATTGCCTGGACCAGGATTTCGTGAGGCGGCTGCGCGGCCACTGCGACAGCCTGAAGGAGGATTTCTTCCTGGTAGGGGAGATGCTCCATGGGGATTACAGCCAGATCATGAACAATTCCATGCTCCATTCCGTGACGAACTACGAATGTTACAAGGGGCTGTACTCCAGCTTCAACTCGATGAACATGTTTGAGATCGTGCATTCCCTGCAGCGGCAATTCGGCCCGGAGGACTGGACGCTTTACCGCGGGAAGCACCTGCTTAGCTTCGTGGACAACCACGACGTCACGCGCGTGGCCAGCATCCTTAACAACCCGAAGCACCTCCCGCTCATTTACGCGGTATGCTTCGGCATGCCAGGGATCCCGTGCATCTATTACGGCAGCGAGTGGGGCGTGAAGGGCGACAAGTCCGAGGGCGACCCTGCCCTCCGCCCGGCGTTCGAGAAGCCGGAATGGAACGAGCTGACCGACTGGATCGCGAAGCTGGTTCGGGCGAAGGAATCCTCCGAGGCCCTGAACTACGGGAATTTCCGTTCCGTCCTGCTGACGAACAAGCAATTCATCTTTGAGCGCAAGACCGAGAACGAGCGCGTGCTGGTGGCCGTCAACGCGGACAGCGAGCCCTACGTCGCCCACTTCAACGCGGAATGCGGGCAGGCGGATGACTTGATTACCGGGAAATTGCACGACTTTGGGGGCGGGAGCGAGCTTCCCCCGTACAGCGCGTACTTCTGGAAATGCGAGCGCTGACCGTCTCCCTTTCGGGGAAATCCTTACGGGGAAATCAAGGCAGGCTCCACCATGGATGAAAGCCCACGGATTCCTCCGCTACGATGCAGCTCTCGCAATCCTGCCCGTATTCGCAATCCGGGCTATCGCCCTTGTACGGGTTAGCGTCGCTGATGTCCATGCGGATGGGCTTTCAGAGCAATCTAAGGAATTTACAAAATAAGGGCCTGCCGCGGCATGAGCGGCAAGCCCTTTTTTTTCCGTAATCCCATAATCCCTTGTCTCGTTATTCCGCATCTCGAATTTCCGCATCTCGAATTTCCATATCGAAAATCCCCGCGAGCCTAACCAACCTTTCTCGCGCCCTCCCCCGACTAAGATCAGCGAAAGGATCCTTGGCAGGAAGGCGGGGATGGGATTTGTTCAGGATCCTCCTTCCCCTTCTTTGCACCGGCGAAACATCGCGTTCATGATCCCAAGGAACAAGAAAAGGTTCGGCGTGATGAACACGGTCGGGTTGTTGACCATCCCTTGCGCTAAGTAGCTTAAGGTCGTGGCGACGCCGATGATCGCGGCGGGATGGCTGGCTGAGAGCCTCGCGGAATCTGCGAACGTGCAGATCTGTATCCCAAAATACGCGACCACGCCCCAAATGCCCGTGATGGACAGGAAGAGCAGGAACTCATTATGCGGGTCAACCACGCGCACCGTCAAGTTGTTCACGACGTCGCCCTGATATTGATAGAGGAACTGATGGAAGCAATTCACCCCGTAGCCGAAGAATTTCCTCCATCCAGGGAGCTGCTTATAGGCCAACACCGTCTGCTTCCAGAACAAGCCTCGCCCGCTCCCGAACTCATCC
>CAZOLD010000145.1:0-4378 GCA_964580595.1 uncultured Eubacterium sp. | reverse complement strand
GGTTTCCCATGCGCGGCTCCATGAGGTTTCCTTCATGTTGCTCCCAGACCGAACCCGCGCGGGATGCCGGGAAGAATATCGGCATGAGGCGCCGCGGGATTTTCCATGCGCGGCTTCATGAGATTTCCCTTGGGTAGCCTAGGCCTCGCCCGCGGGAGCCGCCCTGCCGATGTTGATTTTGCGGCATGGAACGGGTATAATGGGCGGCGGGGCTTTGCTTTCCTTCGGGGAGCGGCGGGCGGAATCGGGCTTTTTTCCAGGCACCTGGGTGCGCGGGAATGCCGGCAAAGAAAAGGGGATTGGTTCGCAAGATGCAGATCGATGGGTATGACATCAATTACAAGATATCGGGAGAGGGGCCGGAGACAGCCGTGATTTTGCAAGGGTGGGGGACGTCCCTCGACGTGTACGATACCGTCGCCCAGGCGATACGGGAGAAATATCGCGTGGTGCAATTTGATTTCCCCGGATTCGGGGGGAGCGACGAGCCCAGGGAGGCGTGGGACGTGGACGCCTACGCCGATTTTTTCTGCAAGCTCATGGAGGAGCTGGGAATTGGCCGCGCGGCGCTGATCGGGCATTCCTACGGGGGGAGGGTCATCCTGAAGCTGGCGAGCCGGGAAAACATCCCTTTCGAGATCACGAAAATCGCCCTCATTGACAGCGCGGGCATCGTCCCTGAGAAGACGGCGGCGCAAAAGCTCAGGGTGTGGAAATACAAGGCCGTGAAGGCGGTTTTCCATACGCGGTGGTTCAAGGCCCTCTTCCCGGCGATGGTGGAAGAGTGGAGCGGCAGGCAGGGGTCCCAGGATTACCGGAACGCGACGCCAATCATGCGCCAATGCCTGGTGAAGGCGGTCAATGAGGATTTGACGCACCTGTTAGGGTCGGTGAGGCAGGAGACGCTCCTCATCTGGGGCGACCTAGACACGGCGACGCCGCTTGGCGACGGGAAGAAGATGGAGGAATTGATGCCGAACGCGGGGCTGGTTGTGCTGGAAGGGGCCGGCCATTATTCATTTTTGGAAAAGCCCGCGGAGTTCCGGAACGTGATGCGGTCGTATTTCCAGATAGGAGCGAGCGAATGATAGCGAGAACGATTGCCACAGGGATCGCGTGCCTGTTCGCCTGCTGGTTCGCGATGCGGCACAACATGCACATGCTCCAGCTCAACGGGTACAAGGGCAAGGAGCAGGTCAGGTGGCTTAGGAAGAACATAAGGCAGCAGTGGACGCTTCCTTGGTGCGGCCTCTTGGGGCTGGTTTCCCTGTGCGTGGATTCCCTCGCGTGGGACGCCTGGACATGGCTGAGCCTCGTGCTCACGGCGCTGGAATACCGCGCCCTTAACCGCCTCAGCAAGAAGAAGGATCTGGCGTACACGCCGAGGATGAAGCGGCTGTTCGCCGCGAACCTGCTGCTTTCCGCCGCGCTCGCGGCGTGCGGGTTCCTCTTAGGGGGGATGCGCGCGATGCGGGGCTGCCTCATCCTTATCGTCGCGCTCCAGCCGGGGCTGTGCCTCCTATCGAACCTCGCGTGCCGCCCTATCGAGAAGGGGATCGGCCGGTATTACATCCGCGACGCGAAGAAGAGGCTAGGGGCGTCGCCGGGGCTTCAGGTGATCGGCGTCACGGGGAGCTACGGGAAGACGAGCGTGAAGTTCTACCTGCAGGCCCTGCTGCAGGAACGTTTCCGCGTCCTCGCGACGCCGGGCAGCTATAACACGCCGATGGGCGTCGTGAAGACGATCCGGGAATCGCTCCAGCCGACGCACGAGATCTTTATTTGCGAGATGGGGGCCAGGTACGTGGGGGATATCAAGGAAATCTGCGATATCGTGCATCCGGACCACGGCGTCATCACCTCGATCGGGCCGCAGCATTTGGAGACGTTCCTGACGATGGAACGCATCCAGGACACGAAATTCGAGCTGGCGGACGCCCTCCCTGAGGACGGGATGCTGTTCCTGAACGGGGATTGCGAATTCATCACCGAAAGGGCGGGCGCCTATGGGAACAAGGTTTTCTATTATTCGGAGAAAACGGGGGACGGCTACCGTGCGCGGGACGTCAAGGTGTCTTCGCAGGGGACGGATTTCACGGTGGACGCGCCTTCCGGGGAAACGGCGCGCTTCCAGATGCATCTGATCGGGGCGCATAACGTCATCAACGTGGTTGGGGCGATTGCCGTGGCGAACCGGCTGGGGATCCCGCTGGCGGACCTGAGGGTCCCGATCCGGCGCATCCGGCCGGTCGAGCACAGGATGCAGCTGAGGGAGCGGGGGGACGTCACGATTATCGACGACGCCTACAATTCCAACCCGGTCGGCTCTAAGGCGGCGGTCGAGACGCTGGCCATGTTCGACGGCCTGCGGATCCTGGTCACCCCCGGCATGGTGGAGCTGGGGGAGAAAGAGGAAGAGTATAATTTCCGGTTCGGGACATATGCCGCGGGATGTTGCGACTATGTGCTGCTTGTTGGCGGGAAGCGCACGGAGGCGATCCTAAAGGGCGTCCTCTCGCAAGGGTTCGACGCCGCGAGGTGCCGGACTTTCGGCAAGCTGGAGGAAGCCCTGTCCTACGCCTACGCGATCCGGGATCCCGGGCACAAATACGTCCTGCTGGAAAATGACCTGCCGGACAACTACTGAACGGAGGCGGCCTGCGGCCATGCGATGATCTGCGGGACAGCGACAGAGGCGGCCTGCGGCCATGAGATGATCTGCGGGACAACTACTGGGGCGGCCTCTGGCCACGTGATGACCTGCGGGACAGCGACAGAGGTTGCCCCCGGCCATGAGATGATCTGCGGGACAGCGACAGAGGTTGCCCCCGGCCATGTGATGACTTGCCAGGCAGCTACTGGGGCGGCCGCTGGCCATGTTTGGATGATAGCCCATGTTTGGATGAGAGCGTAAGGAGCGTGGAAGCATGAAGACGAGAGTAGCGATGATATTTGGGGGCAGGAGCGTGGAGCATGAGATTTCCGTCATCACGGGGATCCAGGCGCTCATGAGCCTGGACACGGAAAAATACGACCCGATCCCGGTGTACATGACGAAAAAGAATGAGATGTATGTCGGGGACGAGGTGGGCAAGATCGAGTCCTACAAGGACATCGGCTCCCTGCTAAAGAAATCCCAGCGCGTCATTTTGGTGAATGAGGGCGGGAAGGTTGGCTTCCTCCCTTACCCGCCCAAGAGGCTTGGGAAGAGCCAGCTTGTGGAGATTGACGTGGCGTTCCCGGCCGTGCACGGGACGAACGTGGAGGACGGCGCGTTCCAGGGGTATCTGAAGACCATAGGCGTCCCTTTCGTGGGGTGCGACGTCACGGCCTCCGCCGTCGGGATGGATAAGCACATCATGAAGGCGATCCTAAGGGAGAGCGGAATCCCCGTGCTGGATGACAGGCAGTACAGGCTTTCGGATTATGCCGATATCGACCGGCTGATGGACGATGCGGAGGAGGCGATCGGCTACCCCATGATCGTGAAGCCCGTGAACTTAGGATCGAGCGTGGGGATCGGCGTGGCGAGAAACCGTGCGGAGCTATCAAGCGCGGTGGACGACGCGTTCCGGTACGCGACGAGGATCCTGGTAGAGCATGCCATCACGAATTTGCGGGAAATCAATTGCTCCGTCCTAGGGGATGAGAACGAGGCGGAGGCCTCGGAATGCGAGGAGCCGCTTCGCTCGGACGACATATTGAGCTATGAGGATAAATACATGAGCCACGGCAAGGACGGCGGCTCGAAGGGGATGGCCGGCGTCTCGCGCCGGATCCCGGCCGACCTGCCCGCGGGCCAGAGGGAGGAGATTCGGGATCTGGCCGTGCGCTCGTTCCAGGCGCTGGGGTGCAGCGGGGTGTCCCGCATTGATTTCTTGATGGACGAGGACAGCGGCAAGCTGTATTTCAACGAGATCAACACGATCCCCGGCTCCCTCGCGTTCTACCTGTGGGAGGCGGCCGGCGTCCCGTACAAGGAGTTGCTCGACCGCATGATCGGTCTCGCGTTCCGCCGCGTCAGGGAAGAGGAGAGCCTCACGTTCACGTTTGACACGAATATCCTGGATTCCGCGAGCCTGAGCGGCGCGAAGAAGTAGGGGGGGGCGCCTGCCCGGCGTGCTCTCGTCGTCCCGCATCGGGAAATTTGCCGCCCCATTAAAATTAAACGGAAACGGCATGGCCATGCCTGCCCGGCATTGCTTCTCGGGCAGGAGGCTGCCTGGCGCGCGGCTGCCGGGCGCGTTTTCCGTCAGATAGGAGAGAAAAAGAGCCACGCCGGGGAAACCCTGGCGTGGCGTCTTTCTGTCAAAAGATGGTGTCTACCGTTATGTCCTTCTCGATTTCCATAAATGATTTGCCAGAAAAACACTTGTCA
>CAZOLD010000144.1:0-4384 GCA_964580595.1 uncultured Eubacterium sp. | reverse complement strand
CAGCGGGATGAGACCGCGGGACTTTCACGGGGAGGAAGCGCCGCGAGGGTTTCGCCGGAACGGCTGGGCTTCGCTTCAGAGAAAGGAACCCGCGAGCTGACGCAAGAGGAGCTTGAGGCAAAATTTCTGCAAGGCCAGCAGTCGGCTTCTGACGACATTCGCCCGACTGTCGTGAGGCGTCCCCCAAAAGCGGGGCAGCCGGCTAACCGGGGCGGGGCGGTGGCACTCCAGGTGATTGTCAATAACAAGTCCGTCACCCTGACAGGGAAGTCTTCTTACATTTTCGTGGACGTGTTCAATGCCATTGATTTTGACTTGAAGGCCGGCGGCGGGAGGGCAATCGTCACGAAGCTGAACGGCGAGACGCCCTCGTACACCACGCCGCTAAAATACGGGGATAAGGTCGAGATTTATTGGGAGGGCCAGCGGTGATGCGGGTGTGCAGCCTCGCGAGCGGCAGCAGCGGGAACTGCATATTCGCCGGCACGGACGAAACCTCCGTTTTGGTTGACACGGGGATCAGCGGAAAGAGGACGGGAGAGGGCTTGCATGAGATCGGGCGGGATTTGGGCGAGATTGACGCGATATTGATTACCCATGAGCATGCGGATCATATCAGCGGGCTTGGCGTCATTTCTAGGAAATACGGCATCCCGATCTACGCGACGAAAGGGACGATCGACGCGATTTCGCGTAGCCAGGGAATCGGGCAGATCCCGGACGGCCTGTTCCACGAGATTGAGCCGGACAGGGAATTCGCGGTGGGGGATCTTACGGCCTGCCCGGTCGCGGTTTCCCATGACGCGGCGCAGCCTGTGGATTACGTCTTGCGGTGCGGAAAGAGGTCAGCCGCCATTGTCACGGATTTGGGGGAATATGGCAGCTACTTGACGGACCGGCTCCAGGATTTGGACGTAATTTTGCTGGAGGCGAACCATGACGTGCATATGCTAGAGACGGGGAGGTATCCCTATTACCTGAAACAGCGCATCTTAGGGAGCAGGGGGCATCTGTCCAACGAGATGGCGGGACGGCTGCTGAACGAGGTGCTGCACGACGGGCTGCAGGCGGCGATCTTAGGGCACCTGAGCAAGGAAAATAATTACGAGCGGCTGGCCTACGAGACGGTCCGGATGGAGATAGAAATGGCGGATACGCCGTACCACGCGGGGGATTTCCCCATCTACGTGGCGAAACGGGACGAGGTATCGGAAATCGTCGAGATTGCGTAGCGGCGTCTAGCGCTCCGTCCGCCGGGCGTTTCGGATGGTAAAAAAGATGAAAAGAAAAATGAGAGCTCTGATGAGAAAAAACGCGCCCCTTGGCTTGTTAGACCCAGGACGCGTTTTTCATTGCTCTTTTTTCTATCATTCTTTTCTTAGGACTCTTGTCCTATCGCTTTTCGCCTATGCTTTCCCTGCCTGTTTCTTGCCAGGCTCTTGCTCCTTTCCCGCTCATCCTAGCAATACCGCGCGAAGATGATCAGCATGGACACCAAGACGACGATGATGGTCGCGGGCACGGCGGTCTTGCAATATTTCCCCCAGCCGATGTAATACCCGTGCTTGGCGGCGATGGACGTGCCGACCACGTTCGCGGACGCGCCAATCGGCGTCGCGCTGCCGCCGATATCCGTGCCCATGGAAAGCGCCCAGGCCAAGGTGGAGAGGTCGACGCCCTGCGAGGCGGAAAGGCTCTGGATGACCGGGACCATGGTCGCGGCGAACGGGATGTTGTCGACGAACGCGCTCGCGATTGCCGATACCCAGAGGATGATCGCGACCATGAGCATTAGGTTGCCCTTCGCGACCGTGCCGATGAACCCAGCGATTATCTCCAGGACGCCGGTCTGCTCTAGGCCTCCCACTACCATGAACAAGCCGATGAAGAAGAGCAGCGTCTTGTAATCGATCCATTTGAGGAGGTCAAGCGCCTTCTTCCCGGCCATAATCAATGTGACGGCCGCGATGAAGGTGCCGATGAACGCGACGGTCAGGCCGGTTTGCGCATGGGTGACCAGCATGATGACCGCGCACGCGAAAATCACGCAGCTGACCACGAAATCCCTTTTGTTGGTGATGGCGTCCTTCGGGCTAGGCATGGCGGAAAGGTCGACCGTCTGCGTCTCCCCCGCCAGGAGCTCCTTGCGGAACGCGAAATAAAAGTAAATGACGACGAGAACCAGGCCGACCGCGGCCATGAGCCCCGTGTTCCGGAGGAAATCGCCGAATGAGTACCCGAGCGACGTGCCGATGATGATGTTGGGGGGATCCCCGCACATGGTAGCCGACCCGCCCAGGTTCGCGCAGAAGACTTCCGACAGAATCATGGGGATCGGGTCAAACTTCAATAGCTTCGCCAGCTCAATCGTGACAGCGGACAGGAACAGGATGACCGTGATGCTGTCAATGAACATCGAAAGGAGCGACGACATGATCATGAACGTGATAAAGAGGGGGATCGGCTTGTAATTGACCAGCTTCGCCAAGAGCATGCACAGCCACCGGAAGAACCCGGCCCTTGCCATCCCTTCCACCATCACCATCATGCCCGCGATGAATATGATGGTCGACCAATTGATGCCCGTGGAGCTCTCGCCCTCGCTGCCCGCGGCGTACCAGAAGCTGGTCGTGAAGATGCTCCGGACATTCAAAGTCTCCACGACGGCGTCCATGCTGTGCATGGCGATGCCGAACACGCCAACGAGGGTCAAGAGGCCGCAGGTCAGGGTCACATAATGACGCTCGAACTTGTCCATGACAATCAGGATGAACATGGCGATGAACAGGACAAGCGCTAAAATTTGCGCGAGATTCATATGATTTACCTCCCATCGTTCGCTCCGTCGCCCCTTTGGGCGGCAGCCGTTTTTCAATCCTTTGGCATTATAACTCTTGATTTTCCAAAATACAAGTGCGAGTGGGGAAAAAATGCGGCAAACAAAAAAATCTCGACAGAAACGGCGGTTTGTACTATAATTACGGTTGAGTTTTGACGAATTATCACGGTAACATTCCGGGAGGGAGGGTTTTTTCGTGGAACGCTTGAGGAAAGTGACGGCAGCCGTGCTGATTGCCGCCCTGACGGCTGTCTCCGCGGCGCCGGCCCTGGATTTTGCGAGTGCGGCGCCGGTTGCCCGCGCCGCCGGGGCGGGCATATTCGTGCCGCCGGAGGAGGTGACGCCGAGGGAAGGGGAGTCCGTCCTGCTTTTCTGCGACGGGAGCGACGTCGCGTATGATTACATCATCGGCCGGAAGGGGCATACGATCCGGGAGAACGCGGACGGGGAGTCCGCGCTTCCGCTGCCAAGGCAAGGCGCGCAGGCGGGGGAGGATTTTTTCTACGGGTGGTACCTGGACCGGGATTCTACGTGGAACGGCCGCGGCGACAGGCTTACCTCGGATACGGTCCTCGCGCTGGACTTTTATAGGCTGTACGCGAAGTGGGGGACCGGGTATTTCCCCTATGGCGAGGGGGACGCCACCTTCCACTGCCGGGTCCTCTCTTATGGCGAGGATGCCGGGATGGCCGTGAGCGTGTCCGGGAAGGCGCCGGCCGACGCGACGCCCGGGGATGGCTCTCCGGATGACGGCAGCGGCGACGACGGATCACCGGATTCCGGCGCCTCTTCCTTCTGGGTGGGCAACGAGGGCGTCCTCGTGATCCCTAGTTCCCTGTTCCCAGGGCGGATCCCGCTGCGGGAGACGTGCGGGATCGACATTTCGGGCTGCGAGGTGAGAGAGGTCGCGGATCGGGCGTTCTCGGGCGAGGGGAAGCTCCGTGCGGTGTCCATGCCGGATACGATAGAGCGGATTGGCGCGGCGGCGTTCGCGGGTTGCTATTCCCTGGAGAGGGCCGATATCCCTAGGGGCGTGAAGGAAATCGGGGAGGCGGCGTTCGCGGGGTGCCCGATGCTTGAGCAAGTGTCCATCCCTTCCGGGGTGAAGCGGATTGAGGCCAGGACGTTCGCGGACTGCGGCGACTTGACCATTGTCCTTCCCGATACGATAGAGCGGATTGACGGCACGGCTTTTGAGGGGACGGCCTCCGTGACCGTGGTATGCAGCAGCGACCTGGCGCGGATCAAGACGGTGCGCGATTTGGAGGAAAACGGCGCGAAGGTCCGGACAGTTGATCTTTCCTGGGACGCCGGGGAGGGCGAGAAGGAATTCTATTACGGGGAGCCCCAGACGATCACCGCGCAGGTGAGCGTGGATGGCCGCCTGGAGGACGCGCGGCTGCTGGAGTGGGAGCACGGGAGCGGGGACGCTTATGATTACGTGGTGAGCGGCCATTCCGTCACGGTCGTGCCGAAGCGGCTTACCGGCGGCGAGGAAGGGTGCTTCCTCACGGTGCGGGACGTCGCGTCCACGCTAGAGAAGAC
>CAZOLD010000143.1:0-4407 GCA_964580595.1 uncultured Eubacterium sp. | reverse complement strand
GAACAAGGCCTTTACGCCGTTGCCCCGCCTCCGCCCGCATACTTCTCCCAGTATTCCTCGGCCTCCAACGCGCCTATGCCAAGTTTCTCCTGCAGCTTTCCCAGGATGGCATCCTTGGACAACTGAAAGTCTTCCCCCATGGAAATGATTTCCTCCGCGCGCCCTTGCGCGATTCCTTCCGTGCGCCCTTGCGCGATTCCTTGCGCGATTCCCTGCGTGATTCCTTCCGCACGCCCCTTCGCGATTCCTTCTGTGATTCCTTCTGCGCGACCTTCCGCCCTTTCCTTTACCCCAAGCATGGAAGAGATGTTGCACATGTCGTCCATCCTCCTCTCCGATTCCGTGCTCATTACCAGGCCGTAGCCGTCTTTCAGGCTCCGCTTCTTTTCCGCCGCCTCTTTCTCCGAGAACAGCTCCTCTAGCATGGCGATGAGCCGGTTCCCGGACTTCCCTACGTCGCTGGAATGCCTGATGTGGATGAAAAACCCCTGCTGCCCGCATGACGCGCCCCTGCCCACGAAACCCAAGGAGGAATGCTTCCCCGCCTACGTGTGCGCGAGCGTGCCCTCGAGTTCCGCGTACGGCACCTTGATTTGCAAGACGCCCAAGTCGGGGGACGTCACCATCCCCGGGTTGCACAGCACCACGATCCCGTCTTTGTCCAGGTAGAACACGTTCTCCGTGAGGACATCCGGCACATAGCTCTCATAATCGTCCAAAAGCCCGTCCTTATATTCCTCGGAAGTGACCGTATCCAAAATATGGCGCTCCACGATTTTCCTCGCCGCCCCCACGTCGTCAAAAACGTCAGAAAGCGAAAGCAGCTCCCCGCTCGCGCAGTCAAAGCAATAGGCCATGCTCCACATACTCATCCCCGAGTCGTCCCCGCCCCACGAGAAGCATTCTTCCACGATGCTCAGCACCTGCTTCGAAGCGTAGGTCATCTTGTAGGACACCCCGTAGCTGTATCCCGTAAAATCCTTTTTCTCCGCCTCAGACATCCCCTCGTATTCTTTCCTCGCGCTCTCCGCCGCTGACTGAATGTCCGCCTGGTTCGCCTCGTGCCGCTGCGAGAAAACCAGGTTCATCCGCTCCGCCGCGGCCTCGTTTTCCGGTATGGAAATGACCGGGCAGTTCTCCGTGACGGACAAAAGGAGCGCACCGCTCCCGTCGTCCTGGATGTCCTGGGAATAATCAAGGAATGTCACTTCCGGCTTATGCCGCGGCTCTGTTTGCCCTCCCGCGCCGCTTTGGGCTTCCTGGGACTGTGCGGCGCCGCCGGCGCCGGATTCCTGCGGATCGCCCGCGCCGTCCGTATCCGCGCCGATGCCTTGCTGCGAACCGCCGTCTGAATCTTCGACGCCATCCTGCTGCAGACCACCGTCTGAATCCGCGACGCCATCCTGCTGCGGATCGCCGTCTGAATCCGCGACGCCGTCCTGCTGCGAGCCGCCGTTTGGATCCGCGACGATATCCGAATCTGACCCTCCCGTTCCCTCAGGCCGCTCCTGGCCCGCAAAGCCGGGGTTCCACCGGCACGCGAGCAACAATGCCACCGCGAGGCAAAGGACGATGCCTGCCCCTGTTGCTTTCTTCTTCATGCTTGCCTCCCGTAAAAATGATTCAGCGGGCCGTTGCCCTTCCCCAAGTCCAGGCCGTCCGCAATCGCTCCCGTGATATATTCCTTCGCGCGCCGGGCGCTCTCCCCCGCCGTCAGGCCGAGGGCAAGCCCGCAGGCGATCGCGGACGAGAGCGTGCATCCCGTGCCATGCGTATTTCCGCTGGGGATGTGCTCTCCCCGCAACCAACGCGCCTTCCCGTTTTGGATAAACAGGTCGTCCGCGCGGTCAGGGTCATGCCCTCCCTTCAGGTACACGCCGGCGCCGTACCGCGCCGACAGCTCCCTCGCGGCCTCCTCCCTGCCCGCCTTCCCCGAAATCTCATGCCCCAGCAGGCGCACCGCCTCCGGCAGGTTCGGCGTGATGATTTCCGCGAGCGGCAGCAGGGCCTCCGTGAAATATCCCAGCGCCTCCGGCTCCATCAAGGCTTTCCCGCTCGTGGATACCATGACCGTGTCCATCACGACATGCGCCGCGTGATATTTTTCCAGGCATTCCCTGACGGCCTTCATCTGCGCCACACCGGGAATCATCCCCACTTTCACGGCGTCCGGCACGATATCCGTAAAAACGCTCTCCAGCTGCATTTCCAAAATTTCCAGGGGGACCGGATAAACCCCCGCTACCCCCACGGTATTCTGCGCCGTGAGCGCGGTTATCGCGCTTTCCCCGTACAGGCCGTGCGCGGCAATGGTCTTTAAGTCGGCCTGGATTCCCGCGCCGCCGCTGCAGTCGCTCCCCGCTATCGTGAGCACGACCTTCATCCGAAATCCCCTCCCGCGTTCCCGTCGATATCCCGCATGGTTTCCCTAATCTTTCGCACCTCCGCCGCGGGGTCGCGCGCGCGCAGGATCCCCGCGGATACCGCAAGGCCGCCTGCCCCGCATCTTAAGGGCTTCGCGCAATTCTTGGCCGTGATGCCGCCTATGGCAAGGTTCGGGATCGTGGTGGCGTCAAGGATCGCGCGGTACTCCGCCTCGGAAATGGGGGCCGCGTCCGCCTTGGTCCGCGTAGGGAACCACGCGCCGCTCCCGACATAATCCGCGCCCGCCGCCTCCGCTAAGGACGCCTGCTCCGCCGTCCTGGCCGTCGCCCCGATGATCGCAAGCTCCCCTAAAAGAGACCTGGCGTCCGCGATGGGAACGTCCGACTGCCCCAAATGCACGCCGTCCGCGCCGCACAGTAGCGCGATGTCTAGCCTGTCATTGATGATCAATTTCTCCCCATATTCCCTCGTAAGCTCCCTCATGCGCCTCGCGCGCCGTAAGTATTCCGCGGATGAAACTTCTTTTTCCCGGAGCTGGACATAGTCGACCCCCGCGGCCAAAGCGGAGCAAATCCTCTCTTCCCCATAGGAAAAATCCGCGATCAAATACAGGATTCCCATGCCGTCCCCCCCTGCCATGCGCCGCGGGGCGCCCCCAAAACGCCAAGTTCAAAGGATGTCGATATATTCCCCCGAGAGCGCCTTGTTCATGCTCCTGACCGCGCAGAACTTCCCGCACATGGAGCAGGTGTCTTCGTACTCCGGCTTGCGCTCGTCGCGGATCCTCTTCGCGGTCTCCGGATCCATCGCGCATGCCCATTGCGCCTCCCAGTCAAGGTTCCTGCGGGCGTCCGCCATCTTATCGTCCATCTCCCTGGCGCCGCGCACGCCCTTGGCGATGTCAGCCGCGTGCGCCGCGATTTTCGACGCCATGATCCCTTCCCGCACGTCCTCGACGTCCGGGAGCGCGAGATGCTCCGCCGGCGTCACGTAACAGAGGAACGCCGCCCCGTTCTGCGCGGCGATCGCGCCCCCAATCGCGGACGTGATATGGTCATATCCCGGCGCGATGTCCGTCACGATAGGCCCTAGCACATAGAACGGCGCGCCATGGCAAATCGTCTGCTGCATTTTCATGTTCGCCGCGATCTGGTCCATCGGCATATGCCCCGGCCCCTCTACCATGACCTGCACGTCCTTCTCCCAAGCCCGTCTCGTCAGCTCCCCTAACCGCACCAGCTCCTCCACCTGGCACACGTCGGAAGCGTCCGCCAGGCATCCCGGGCGGCAGGCGTCACCTAAGGAGATCGTGACGTCATATTCCCTGCAAATTTCCAAGATCTCGTCAAAATGCTCGTAAAACGGGTTCTCCTCCCCCGTCATGCTCATCCAGGCAAAGACCAGCGACCCGCCCCTGGACACGATATTCATCTTGCGCTTATGCTCCTTGATCTGGCCGATCGTCTTCCTGGTGATCCCGCAATGGAGCGTCATGAAATCCACCCCGTCCTCGGCATGGAGACGAACCACGTCAATGAAATCCTTCGCGGTCAGCTCCGCTAGGTCCCTCTGGTAATGGATGACGGAATCGTAGACCGGGACCGTCCCGATCATCGCCGGGCATTCGGACGTCAGCTTCCTCCGGAACGGGGCCGTGTCCCCGTGGGACGACAGGTCCATGATGGCGTGCGCGCCGAGATTCACCGCCTCCATCACTTTTGCCATCTCCACGTCGTAATCCTTGCAGTCCCTGGACACTCCCAGGTTGACGTTGATTTTCGTCCTTAACATGGAGCCGACCCCCTCGGGGTCCAGGCAGGCCTGGTTCTAGTTCTCGCAAATGGCCACCTTCCCCTCCGCCACGAGCGGCATCAGCTCCTCCGCGGACATCCTCTCCTTCTTCGCCACATACATCATTTCTTCCGTTTCGATGCCCTTGCGGGCCGCTTCCATCTTTGAGGGGTGGGACCTCATCTCAGCCACCAAATTAAATCACTGCCAAAGCAGACTCCGGAAACGGCC
>CAZOLD010000142.1:0-4446 GCA_964580595.1 uncultured Eubacterium sp. | reverse complement strand
GCTCATACGGGGTAGCGTCGCTAATGTCCATGCGGTTCGGACTGCAAGCAGTCCATCCACATGCCCATTTCGACTGGGCTTTCATAGTAAATTGTGTATAATTTTTGTGAAAGCTTTCCTCCCTCATGTTACCAAGAGACCCTATCCCTGTCAAGCGAATTTTATTCCCTCTTCTTTTTCCCTTGCCACTTCCGTTGCCAGGCGTATTTATGCCTTTCGCATATGCTTCCAATACCTGGCAGGATCCATGGGCTTTCGCATACGTTCCCCCGCCGCCAACCCGATCCATAGCTTTCGCATTCCTTCCCTCACCGCCAGACGAATCCCGGGCTTTCACGCACGCCCCTTCCGTTGCCGGGCGGATCCGAGTTTTCGCGCATGCCCCCTCCCTCCCCGCCACCCGGCAAGAGCAAACGTCTTCCAGCGCATCCGAAAAAAATCCCCGGGACGCCGCAGCGCCCCGGAGATCTCAAGGCATTCCCCAATCTTTAATTCCTGATCCCACGGAGGCGGGCGTCAGCGCTTTGCCGCGCCCCCTCCCGTTTTCAAGATCGCGACGCCCTTCGGCGCGAGCCTGACCTCTTCCCCGGCCAGGAACCCGGTTCCCGTCAGAAGGTCTACGGACGCCTCCGGCGCCGCGACGGCCCGCGCCGCGTCCCCGTGGTTTAACAGAAACAGGTAGGATTCCTCCCCGCGCACGCGCAGCGCAGCCTCCACCCCATCCGGCGTCTCCGCCACCGGGGCAATCCCCTGCTCCTCGCACAAATCGCCCACCCATTCATCATAAAACGCGTCGTCAAACCGCGCGCCGGCGTAATATGCCTGCCCTTTTCCGTAGGCGTTGCGGGTCAGGACCGGCATCCCCGCGTAAAAATCCTCCTCGTAAGAGGCAAGCGCCTCCGCCCCTTCCAGATGCAAAAGGTCGCACAGGAGGGACGCCTCATGTTCCCTCCCGTGGTAATGGAAGCGGTTTGCCTGGTCCGGGAAGAGGGCGTCGCTCTCCTCCACCCAGATGCCAAGGATGTCGCGCAGCCGTCCCGGATACCCGCCAAGCGTGACCAGGTCGTGCTCGTCCACGTAGCCGCTGTAATATGTCGCGAGGAACGTGCCGCCCCGCTTCACGAAATCCCGGATCCGCCCGTCCACGCCCGGCTTCACCATGTAGAGGATGGGCGCCACCAGCAGGCGGTATTCCGAGAAATCGTCCTCCTCCCCGATGATGTCCACCGGGATGTTTCTTTGGTGGAACGCCCGGTAATAGCGGTAGGCCTCCTCGGTATAGCTCAAGTACCCGGTGGGGCCCGCGGAATATTCCGCCGCCCACCAGTTTTCCCAGTCAAAGATCATCGCCGCGCGCGCCGGCACGCGGGATCCTAAGATCTCGCCGCCTAAGCGGCTAAGCTCCTCCCCGAGCCGCGCCACTTCCCGAAATACCCTCGTGCTCTCCTGCCCGGAATGACCAATGACCGCGCCATGGTACTTCTCGAAAGACCCGCGGCTTCCCTTCATCTGGAAAAACATGACCGCGTCCGCGCCGTGCGCGACCGCCTGGTAGCTTTGGAGGCGCATCACGCCCGGGCGCTTTAGCGCGTTGACCGGCTGCCAGTTCGTCCGGCTAGGCGACTGCTCCATCAAGGCGAACGGCTTCCCGCCCTTCAGCCCGCGCATGATGTCGTGGTTCATCGCGATCTTCGCGGCGGGATCCCTCGCGAAAGGATAATTGTCCCAAGAAATGAAATCCATGTGCCGCGCCCATTTCCGGTAATCCAGCGGCTTGTAGGCGCCGACCATCAGGTTCGTCGTCACCGGGATATCCGGCGCGTGTTCCTTCACCGCCTCATACTCCAGGCGGTAGCACGAGAGGATGCTCTCGGAATTGAACCTGCGGTAATCCAGGCTGATCCCCGGCGCCAACGTGCGATCCTCGTCCAGGTGCTCGCTCCTTGAGTCCGGCAGGACGATTTCCTCCCAGTCATAAAAAGTATGCCCCCAAAACGCGGTATTCCAAGCGCGGTTCAGCTCCTCTAGCGTCCCGTACCGCTCCCTTAGCCATTCCCGGAACGCCTTCTCGCAATTCCCGCAATAGCATTCCCCGCCGTACTCGTTGGAAATATGCCAGGCAGCCAGGTTCTCGTACTTCCCGTACCGCTCCGCCAATTTCCCGGCGAGGCGGGCGGAGAATTTCCGGTAGACGGGGCTGTTCGGGCAGGAATTGTGCCGGGCGCCGTACTTCCTCTCCCTGCCGCCGAAATCCGTCCGCAGCACCTCCGGGTATTTCCGCGCCATCCACGCGGGATGCGCCGCCGTGCTCGTGGCCAGGCAGACCTTCATCCCATGGTCCTTCGCCAGGTCCATGATCCGGTCCAGCCTGGAAAAATCATACGTGTCCTCGGACGGCTGCAGCGCCGCCCAGGAAAAGACGTTCAGCGTCAGCATGTCAACGTGCGCCAGCTTCAGGAGGCGCATGTCCTCCTCCCACGTCTCCTCGGGCCACTGCTCCGGGTTGTAGTCGCCCCCATAGGCAATCTTTCCATGGTCCCATATCCTCTCTTGCATGGCAATCCTCCTTCTCCCCCGCGTCCGCGCCGCGCGGCGGGCCCGCCTATGCCCGCTCCCATAAGAGCATGTTGCCCTCAAACCGCGCGGCCAGCTTCCCCGTATCCTTCAGCCAGGAAAGGTAGGAGCGCACGGTACTTCCCACCAGGACGTATTGCTCGAAATCCATGGCGAGCGAATACCCGTCAAACAATTTTTGCAGGATCGCCTCAAAGCAAAGCGGCTCTTCGCAAATCTCCAGGATCCGTTCCGCGACCTCCCAGACCTTGTCGATATTGTGTCGCGCCAGGCCGGAAATGTCGTCCGTCACTTCCGCGTGGGCGGGGACGAAAATTTTAGCGTCCAGCCCCTGAACCATTTCCAGCGTCTTCAGGTAGGCGGCGACGTCATAGAGGAACCCGATCCGGTATTTCTCCAGCGTCTCGCGGCTAGAGAGGCAGTCGGCGATGTAGGCCACCCCGCCGGGGGCGAGGAAGCCCACCATGTCGAAGAAATGCCCCGGCAGGCTTATCATCTCAAGCCCTTCCGGCAGGGCCTCGCTTGTCAGGTATTCCGCGCCGCTCTCCTGCGCTAACAGGAACTTGTGCCGCAATTCCCGGAAGGGGAATCCGCCGTAAAGGAAAGAAGGCTCCAAGATCGGGTGCCTCGTGAAATCGCATTCTATCCCGGGAGCGTAAATTTTACACCCCGTCTTCCCCTGCAGGTACTTGTTCCCGCCGATATGGTCCGCGTTGGAATGGGTGTTATATATCGCGGCCAGCTTCCAGTTCTTCGCGTCCAGGATCTGCCGGACCTTGCGCCCCGCCTCCTTGTCGCTGCCGCTGTCAATCAGGCAGACTTCCTCGTCATTCAGCCTGACCAGCCCGATCTTCGCGGGGCTTTGGATGTAATAGCATTGGTCCGTGATTTGCCTCAGCTCATACATGGATTCATTCCCTCCCTGTCCCGGTAAGGTCGCGGACGACCTCTCCCGCGAGGATCATGCCCGCGACGGGCGGCACGAACGCGGTGCTGCCCGGGATGTCCCTGCGCTCCGTGCATTTATGCTCCGCCCCCGGCGGGCAAATGCAATGCGCCCTGCAGCTGATGCTCATGTCCTCCAGGGGACGAACCGGCTTTTCCGTGGAATAGACCACTTTCAAGTCACGGATCCCGCGCTTCCTGCACTCCCGACGCATCACCTTCGCCAGCGGGCACATTTGCGTGTCGTAGATGTCGGCCACCTGGAACTTGGTGGGATCCGTCTTGTTCCCCGCGCCCATGCAGCTGATGACCGGCGTCCCGCATTTCTTCGCCTGCCCTATGATTTCCAGCTTCGCCGTCACGGTATCCACCGCATCTATCACGTAAGAATATTCGCGGAAGTCAAATTCATGCGCCGTCTCCGGAAGGTAGAAGCATTTCCGAACCTCCGTCTCCGCGTCCGGGTTGATCTCATGGATCCGCTCCGCCATGACCTCCGCCTTGTATCTCCCCACGGTCTTCCTGGTCGCGATGATCTGGCGGTTTAAGTTCGTGAGGCACAGCTTGTCGTCATCCACCAGGACAAAGGAGCCCACCCCGCTCCTGACAAGCGCCTCGACCGCGAAGCCGCCCACCCCGCCGATCCCGAATACCGCGACCTTCGCGCGGTAGAGCTTTTCCATGTTCTTGGCCCCATAGAGGAGCTGCGTCCTTGAAAACTGATTCAGCATGTCCATGCCTCCCGGGTATCCTGCTCACGTAATTCTTGAAAATCTTTCCCGCGTTCAGCTGCATCACGGCGTGCCAACGCCATGCTGCTATGCCAGGCGCAACCCTCAGAACGGGTTCTCCGTCGGGTAGCGCACGCCCGCCGGCTGGTTGTAGCCGATCTCGGACGGGTCCACGCCGATATACTTGAACACCTCG
>CAZOLD010000141.1:2445-4460 GCA_964580595.1 uncultured Eubacterium sp. | reverse complement strand
CCGGGCCAGAGGAACCGCTTTGAGCAGGAAATTAACAGGATGAACCAGAATGCCCCCCATTCCTCCGGGGATGACTCGAGGGGCAAGGAGAACCGGGAACGGGATAACCGCAAGGGCGGCGGCCAGAGGCATGAAAAAGAGCTGATGGGCAAGAAGAAGGAGCGGTTCGACAATTTAGAGAAGAAGAGCCGCGGCAGGAAGCCGCAGCAAAAGCAGCCCCAGCAGAGGGAAGCGGACACGATAAGGACCATCACGCTGCCTGAGAAATTGACCATCAAGGAGCTTGCGGACCGGATGAAGGTCCAGCCGTCGGCCATCATCAAGAAATTGTTTTTGCAAGGCAATCTCGTGACGGTGAACAGTGAGATTGATTTTGGGACCGCCGAGGAGGTGGCGCTGGAATTTAATTGCATCTGCGAGCAGGAGGAGAAAATAGACGTCATCGCGGAGCTTTTGAAGGAAGAGGAGGAAGAGGAATCCCTGCTGGTGAAGAGGCCGCCGGTCGTTTGCGTCATGGGCCATGTCGACCATGGGAAGACCTCCCTGCTAGACGCGATCCGCGACACACATGTCATCGACAAGGAGGCCGGCGGGATTACCCAGCATATCGGGGCCTATATGGTAGAATGCAACGGGGAGAAGATCACGTTCCTAGACACGCCGGGGCATGAGGCGTTCACGGCGATGCGCATGAGGGGCGCGAACGCGACGGACATCGCTATCCTGGTAGTGGCGGCGGACGACGGCGTGATGCCGCAGACCGTGGAGGCGATCAGCCACGCGAAGGCGGCGGGCGTGGAGATTATCGTCGCCATTAACAAGATTGACAAGCCGGGCGCGAACGTGGAGCGCGTGAAGCAGGAGCTGGCCGAGCATGAGCTGATACCGGAAGATTGGGGCGGGAGCACGATATTCGTCCCGGTGTCCGCGCATACGCACGAGGGGATTGACACTTTGCTGGAAATGGTGCTGCTTACCGCGGAGGTCATCGAGCTGAAGGCGAACCCGAAGAGGAACGCGAGGGGCCTAGTCATCGAGGCGCAGCTGGACAAGGGGCGCGGGTCCGTGGCGACCGTCCTGGTGCAGAAGGGGACGCTGAAAGTAGGGCAGCCGGTCGCCTGCGGGAGCTGCTACGGGAAAGTGCGCGCCATGATCGACGATAAGGGGAAGAGGGTCAAGGAAGCCGGGCCATCCACGCCGGTCGAGATCCTGGGCCTTAACAATGTCCCGAACGCGGGGGAGATCTTCGTATGCACGGATTCGGAGAAAGAGGCGAAGAATTTCGCGGAAACCTTCATTTCCGAGGGCAGGGAGAAAATGCTAGAGCAGACGAAGTCGCATATGTCGCTTGACGACCTCTTCTCGCAGATCCAGTCCGGGAATGTCAAGGAGCTTCCGCTGATCGTGAAAGCGGACGTGCAGGGCTCCGTCGAGGCGGTAAGGCAGAGCCTGCTCAAGCTTTCGGATGAGGAAGTGGTCGTGAAAGTCATCCATGGCGGCGTCGGCGCGATCAATGAGTCCGACGTGAGCCTTGCTTCCGCGTCGAACGCCATCATCATCGGGTTCAACGTGCGCCCGGATTCCATGGCGAAGGCCACCGCGGAGCGCGAGGGGGTGGACATCCGCCTATACAAGGTGATTTATGACGCGATCGAGGACGTCCAGTCCGCCATGAAGGGGATGCTCGACCCCATTTTCGAGGAAAAGGTATTGGGGCACGCGGAAATCCGCCAGATCTTCAAGGCCTCCGGCGTGGGGAACATCGCGGGCTCCTATGTCCTAGACGGCGTGTTCCAGCGCGGGTGCAAGATACGGATCCGCAGGGGAGAGGAGCAGATTTACGATGGCGATTTGGCCTCCCTGCGGCGGTTTAAGGACGACGTGAAGGAAGTTCGCGCGGGATACGAATGCGGCCTGGTTTTCGAGGGGTTCAACGATTTCACGGAGCTCGATGTCGTGGAAGCCTATACCATGGTGGAGGTGCCGCGGTAAGGCGGACGGCCATGGGAAGGGAT
>CAZOLD010000141.1:0-2414 GCA_964580595.1 uncultured Eubacterium sp. | reverse complement strand
GGCGGGTATGAGGAAGAACAGCATAAAGAACATCAGGATCAACGAAGAAGTGCTGCGGGAGCTAAGCAATATCTTAAGGCATGGGATCAAGGATCCCAGGATCCATCCGATGACTTCCGTCGTGTCGGTGGAAGTGGCCCCGGACCTGAAGACCTGCAAGGCGTACATAAGCGTCTTAGGGGACGGGAAGGCAAGGGAGGACACGATGGAGGGGTTAAGACGCGCGGAGGGGTACATAAGGAGCCAGCTGGCGAAGAATGTCAATCTGCGGAACACGCCGGAAATCAAGTTCATTTTGGACAAATCCATTGAATATGGCGTGAACATGTCGAAGCGGATTGATGAGGTGAACAGGCGGGGAGAGGCGGAAGATGAGTAAATTGGAATCCTGGCTGGGGCAGCCGGGGAAAATCGCGATTGCCGGCCATGTCCGGCCGGATGGCGATTGCGTGGGCTCTTGCCTGGCGCTGTACAATTACATTACGGCATGGCATCCGGAGCGGGAAGTGAGCCTGTACTTGGAGCCTATCCCGAATATTTTCCGCTTCCTGGCAAATTCGGGGAAAATCAAGAGCGATTGCTCCGAGGACCAGGAATACGGCTTGTTTTTCGCCCTAGACTGCGGCGACGTGGGGCGCTTAGGCGCGGCGGCGAAATATTTCAGGGGCGCGGGGAAAACGGTCTGCATCGACCATCATGTCAGCAACGAGAGCTTCGCGGACGAGAACTATGTCTTCCCCGAAACCAGCTCGACGTCCGAGCTGGTCTACGGGCTGATGGATAAGGAGAAAATCACGAAAGAAATCGCGGAATGCATTTATGTGGGAATCGTGCATGACACGGGGGTGTTCCAGTACCAGAGCACGTCGGCGAAGACGATGGGGATCGCGGGGGACTTGATGGAAAGGGGCATCGACTTTACCAGGATCGTGGACGACACGTTCTATAAAAAGACATTTGCCCAGAACAAGATCTTGGGGCAGGCTCTATTAAACAGCGAGCTGCTCTTCGGCGGCAGGGTGATCGCGGCGGCCCTTACCAAGGAGGAGATGGAGAGGCACGGCGCGCTGCCCAAGCACCTGGAGGGGATCGTCAACCAGCTGCGCGTGACGAAGGGCGTGGAGGTGGCCGTTTTCCTCTATGAGAACGGGGACGGGAGCTGGAAGGTGAGCCTCCGGTCCAACGGGCCGGCCGACGTGGCGGCCATCGCGGTAAAATTTGGCGGCGGCGGGCACAAGAAGGCCGCCGGCGCCACGGTGTCGGGGAGCCTTGCGGATGTCCTGCGGAAGATTAGCGCGGAAATCGAGAAGGAATTGCCAGAATGGTAAATGGAATCGTCAATGTGTACAAAGAAAAAGGATATACGTCCCATGACGTCGTCGCGAAGCTCCGCGGGATTATGGGGCAAAGGAAGATCGGTCATGCCGGGACGCTGGATCCGGACGCGGAGGGCGTGCTTGTCGTGTGCCTAGGCGCCGCGACGCGGGCGTGCGGTATGCTTACGGAGAGGGACAAGGAGTACGAGGCCGTCCTGCTCCTAGGCAGGACGACGGACACGCAAGACGCCACGGGAGAGACGGTGCGGGAGCGGGAGGTCTCCTGCTCCCCCGATCAGGCTAAGGAGGCTGTCCTTCGTTTCGTCGGCCCCTACATGCAAGTTCCCCCGATGTATTCCGCGCGGAAGGTGCATGGGAAAAAGCTTTGCGACCTCGCCAGGAAGGGGATCGAGGTAGAGAGGGAGCCGCGGGAAACGAGGATTGACTCGATTGACGTCGAGGACGTCAGCTTGCCGCGCGTTAGGATGCGGGTGCGCTGCTCGAAAGGCACCTATATCCGCACGCTTTGCCATGATATCGGCGAGTCCTTAGGGTGCGGCGGGTGCATGGAATCCCTGGTGCGCACGGAAGCCTCCGGGTTTTCCCGCGAGGATTCTTGGACCATAGGGCAGGTCGAGGCCGCGGCGGATAAGGCCCGCGTGGCGCATCCCGGGAAGGAATTGTCGAACGGGGATTTCCCGGGGATGGTCGCGGGGACGGATTCCCTGTTTTTGGGGTATCCTGCCATTTTCGTAAAGAAGGAATTCCAAAAGCCGTTAGCGAACGGCAACCCGATCCGTCCGGAGTGGGTTGCCCGCGCGGCGCCCGGCCATCCCGCGGGCCTGCCCGAGGAAAATAAGGGAGAAAGAGAGAATCTCTTGCGCGTATACGGGGAGGACCATAGGTTCGCGGGCATTTATCGCCATGAGGGAGGGCTGCTGCGGCCGGTCAAGGTTTTCCTGGCTACGGGTTCCTAGGGCAGGGATGGCGCCCTGCCCGCGCGGCGGGGAAGGGCATGCGTGACTTTTTTATTTTACTCTGAAAGCCAGTCGCAATGGGTATGCGGATGGACTGCTCGCAGTCTAATCCGCATGGACA
>CAZOLD010000140.1:0-4493 GCA_964580595.1 uncultured Eubacterium sp. | reverse complement strand
CTTATTTCTGGTTCGCGGGCTCGATGTTGATGCTCTGCCCCTTGATCTTGGAGTTTGCCATCGCGCGCATGACCTCGCGCCCGTATTCGCTGGGGACCTCCACGAACGTGAACTTGTCAAACATGTCAATGGCGCCGACCAGCTTGCCCGGCAGGCCGCTCTCGCCCGTGATCGCGCCCAGGATATCGCCCGGCCGCACGTTCTGCTTCTTCCCGATATTGATGAAGAGGCGCACCATGCCCTCTTCCGCCCCCGTATCCCCGAAATCGAAGTTGTCCATGGGCTCTTGCGCGCTCTCTTCCGTGCCGCGGAGAGCCAGCTTTAAGAACGCCGCCGCGATGTCCATCGCGGTGTAATCCGCCTCGTTGACCTGGGACTCTATCATGTTCACCATTTCCGTCAGGTTCTCTTCCTCGATGACCCGGTCGATTCGATCCATGATTTTCTCCAGCTTGACCTGCTCCACGGCCTCCATGCTCGGGATCTTCTGCGCCAGGATCTTCGTCTTGCAATACCGCTGGATGTCCTTCAGCTTGTAAACTTCCTTGCCCTTCACGAAAGTGAAGGAGCGGCCCGTCCTGCCCGCGCGGCCCGTCCTGCCGATGCGGTGCACGTAATACTCGTCGTCCTGCGGCAAGTCGTAATTGAAGACGGCCTCCACGTCGTCGACGTCAAGCCCCCTTGCCGCGACGTCGGTGGCCACCAGGATTTCCGTGCGCCCGCTCCGGAAATTCTTCATGACATGATCGCGCTGCGCCTGCTTCATGTCCCCATGGAGCCCCTCCGCGAAATACCCGCGCCCCTGCAGGGCCGTGACCAGCTCGTCCACTTTCCGCTTCGTGTTGCAGAAGACCAGGGAAAGCTTCGGGTCATACACGTCCAGGAGGCGGCTTAGCACCTAGACCTTGTCCATGCGCTTCACGTCATAATAATATTGCTCGATGCTCGGCACGGTCAGCTCTTTCTTCACGACCTTGATCGTCACGGCGTCCGTCTGGTATTTCTTCGTGATGTCCAGGATAGCCTTGGGCATCGTCGCGGAGAACAGCATGGTCTGCCTCTCCTGCGGGATGTACTCTAGGATTGTCTCGATATCCTCCCGGAAGCCCATGTCCAGCATCTCGTCCGCCTCGTCCAGGACGACGGTGTGGACCTCCTCGCAGCGGATCGTCTTCCTGCGCAGATGGTCCATCACGCGCCCCGGCGTGCCGATGATGATCTGCGCGCCCCCCTTGAGGGAGCGGATCTGCTTCACGATGTCCTGCCCCCCATAAACCGGGAGCACCTTCACGCCGTGCATATGCTTCGCGAGGCCGCGGATCTCCTCCGCCACCTGGATCGCGAGCTCCCTCGTCGGGCAAAGCACGATTTCCTGCGTGCTCTTGTTCTTGGGGTCCGCTTTCATCAGGAGGGGAATCCCGAACGCCGCCGTCTTCCCCGTGCCCGTCTGCGCCTGGCCGATCAGGTCAGACCCCTCCAACGCGACGGGAATGGCCTTGCTCTGGATCGGGGTCGGCTCCTCAAAGCCCATTTCCCTTATGCTTCTTAAAATTTCCGGATACAAATCAAAATCTTCAAATCGCAGTTCTTCCATAAAAAATAATTCCTTCCGTCCCTTCTATCGCCAAAGGCCTCACATATCCATTAATTTCCCGCGAAAAATGACGCCGGAAATAGCAACACTAATGTTGAATGATAACAAAAAAAAACAGCCTTGTCAAACCTTTTCATTGGCGGCGCTTCCCTAAAAACCCTATTGACAATCCGGTTTCCGTGTATTAATATTGACAATGTTCGCACGTAGTTTTGAAAACTATGTGACGCGATATGCGCAAATTTTTGGCATGGCTCCCGCGCGGCATTTCCCCGCGTCATTTTTCCGGGAACTGCCGTGGCAGAAAGGAGAACCCACATGAAAAAATTAAAGCTAAAAGATCCCGGCAGCTGCATCACCCATTTCATCGGGATGGTGCTGTCGATCCTAGCCGCGATACCGCTACTGATCCGCGCGTCCGCGAATCCGGACCGGGTGCACGTCGCCACGCTTGCCATATTCATCCTGAGCATGATCCTGCTCTATGCCGCAAGCGCGACTTACCACGCGCTGGACCTTTCGGAAAAAGCGAACCGGATCCTGCGCAAGATGGACCACGCCATGATTTTCATCCTAATCGCGGGGACTTATACCCCCATCTGCGTCATCGTGCTGGGAGGGAAAGTCGGCTATGGCCTGCTGGCCCTGATATGGGGACTCGCCCTCGCCGGCATCCTGATAAAATCATTCTGGATCACGTGCCCGAAATGGTTCTCATCCTGCCTCTACATCGCGATGGGCTGGGTCTGCCTCCTCGCTTTCCCGCAAATCCTAAGCTCCCTTCCAAGGGTGGCCTTCGCGTGGCTCTTAGCGGGCGGCATCATCTACACGGTGGGCGGCATCATCTACGCGCTGAAGCTCCCGCTGTTCAACCTAAAGCACAAGAACTTCGGCTCTCACGAGGTGTTTCACCTGTTCGTCATGGCGGGGAGCGCGTGCCATTACATCTTGATGTACTGCTACATCGCGAACATGCCCTTGAAATAAATAAGGGCGGGCGTCTCCAAAAATCCTCCCAATAATCAGGCGGATATGCCCTTAAATTAAATACGGCGCGCCTTTAGGATAGCTTTAGGATTAGATTAAGGAGCTGCCCTATGGCGCTACACGCAAGAAAGGCCCTGGTACTCGCGTATCAGGGCTTCTTTTTCCGCCCGGGACATCCGCTTGATCAAGGCCTCCCTGCTCATGGCCTCCTGCCTCGTCCCGTGCGTCTCCGCGTATGCCAGCTCCACCGGCGTCCTGCTCCTGGTGTATTTGGCCGCCCGCCCGGCGTTGTGCGCGTCCAGGCGCTTCTGCAGGTTGTTCGTCCATCCGGTATACAGCGTCCCGTCGCTGCAACGCAAGATGTAAGTGTAATTCGTTTCCGTCTCCGTTCCCGTTTCCATTTCAGCCTTCATTCCTGTTCCCGATTCCTGGCCTCGCTCCTAGGCCGAGAATCATTTCCGTCCGCATCCCGAGCTTTCCCAAAGCCGCGCCGGCGGCCTAAGGATCTTCTCCAGCCGCGCCGGCAGCTTAAGGATCTTCTCCAGCCGCGCCGGCGGCATAAGGGTCTTCCCTAGCCGCGCCACCGCGCCGCGTCCCTCCGCTCACGGATGCAGGAGGTCGCTTAGTCTGGCAAATTGCCATCCCTCATCCAGTGCCGGCGGCCCAAGGCGCTTCTCTGGCACCACCGCACCGCGCCGCGTCCTCTCCGCTCACTGCAGCAGGAGGTCGCTTAGTCTGGCAAATTGCCATCCCTCATCCCACGCCCGCGACCCAAGGCGCTTCCCTGGCACCACCGCGCCCCCTCCGCTCACGGATGCAGGAGGTCACTTAGTCTGGCAAATTGCGCGAGGGTCAGGGCTTCCCCCCGGATCCCGGGTTCCAGCCCCATGGCCTCTAAGGCCGCCCCTACCTGCTCCTTGCCCAGGGAAAGTCCAGGCGCGTTGCTCAGGCTGTTTGGCAAAGTCTTCCTCCGCTGGCCAAACGACGCGCGGATAATCCGGAACATCCATTCCTCATCCCGCGTCTGCACCGGCGGCTCCAGGCGCTTTTCTAAGTGCACCACCGCGCTGCCTACCTTCGGGCGGGGGAGGAAGCTCTCCGGCGGCGCCTCCGCCGCCACGCGCGGCTCGGCATAATACTGGACGGCAAGGGAAAGCGAGCCATAATCCTTGCTCCCCGGCCCGGAGCGCATGCGGTCCGCCACTTCTTTTTGCACCATGACGGTGATGCTCCCGATCGGCGCGCGGCTTTCCAAAAGGCGCATGACGATCGGCGTCGTGATGTAATAGGGCAGGTTCGCGACGACCTTGATGGGTGCGCCGTTGTTTCTCCCGTGAAACGCTTGCGAAATGTCCATCTTCAGGATATCCCCGTGGATCACTTCCACGTTGCGGCACGCGGCAAGCGTGTCGCCTAGGATCGGCAGCAGCGCCCCGTCGATCTCCACCGCCACGACTTCCCGCGCCCGCCCGCACAGGGCTTGCGTCATCGTCCCGATCCCGGGGCCAACCTCCAGCACGTAATCCTCTTCCGTGATCCCGGAGGCTTCCATGATCCGCGCCAAAATCTCCGGGTCGACCAGGAAATTCTGCCCGTATCTCTTCCGGGACGTGAATTGATATTTCCTCAGTACCGCCAAAGTCCCGCCCGGGCTCGCCAAATCCGCCAATTCTCCGCCACCTTCCAGATCACGTCGCCGCCTCGTTCTTGCTTCACCTCGGCCTCGCCCACTGCCAATTTCTGTCCTGGCTTCCGCGCGGCCTGCCCTGGCTAACGCAACCGCGTCGCTCCCGCGTAGCTCACCGCGACTGCGCGGCGCCTGCCATTTCCTGCCCCGATCAACCTTCCCGGCAGTCAGCAACATAATGCTCGCGCCGCGCATCGGAAGCACTACCAACAACACCCGCACGCA
>CAZOLD010000139.1:0-4500 GCA_964580595.1 uncultured Eubacterium sp. | reverse complement strand
CCTGCTCCGCGACGATGGCGGAAACCTGCGCTGCCCGGCTTCCTTTTACCGGATCCTGGAGGAATGCGGCACGGCGGATTATTACGCGTTCTGCGACCAGGACGACATCTGGTATCCGGACAAAATCCGGTGGGCTGTGGAAATGTCGGAACGCGGCATGCCCAAAGATAAGCCGGGCGTCTATTTTTCCTCTTATGACTATTACACGGAAGATGGGAAATTCCTTCGGCACGCGCCGAAGCAGAAAGAAAGGCTTGCGCTTTCGGATGTCCTGTACTACACGCCGGCGTCGGGATTCGTGCTGCTCTTCAACGAGGCGGCGCGCCGAGAGCTCATCCTGAGCGTCGACCCGGGGGACGAAATGCACGACCGCTGGCTCCTGCGCGGCGCCGCTTGCTTCGGCACGGTCCTCTATGACCCGCGCGGCACGGCCGCGCACATCCGGCACGAGGACGCGGTGACGGCGGAGGATGCCGGCAACGCGAGCCTGTTGCGCGGCTTCCTCCAAAACGAGATTTTCGGCACGGCCATGACGGAGGGCAAGCGGCGCCTGCGCCACTTCATGGAAACCTTTAAGACCCGCCTCTCACCGGAACAGGCGCGGGAGCTTGCGCTCTTCGCCGCGCCGAACAGCCTTCCTAGGCAGCTGCGCAAGCTCTTCTACCCGAAGCGCCTCCGCGCGCGCCTCGCGGGGGAAATCGCGCTCCGCTTCCTTTTCCTAATTTGGAAAATATAATCTCCTTATCTCCCGCGCGGCCCGTTCCCCGCTCCGGAAACCCTCATTTCGCGCAGCCCCTGCGCGAGCTGCTTCCCGTAGCACAGAAGGAAGCTCGCGGACGCCGCCGCCGCGTAGAGGAAGAACGCCGGGACCGGCCGCATGCCGGCCGTCAGGTAGAAGGCCGCGTAGCACAGGGCGATGCAGCAATACCGGGGTGCGCAGTCCCTAAGCGGGATGCCCAGCTTCTTTATGAAGACGCGATCCGTCACCAAATACCAGACGGCGAAGGAAAACAGGCTCGCGACCGCAATCAGGCGGTAGTCATGGGCAATCAGGCAGGCGGCCACGTTGGCCGCGAAAGAGATCCCGATCGCGAAAATATTGTTTTTCGTATACTCCGGGATCATTTTAAGGACCTTGAAATAATTCCCGCAAACCAGCGTGATGATGGTGCGGAACAGCACCGTCCCGAACAGGATGGAGACGATCCGGATGCTCGGCACGTAATTTTCCAGCCAATGGCGGATGATGAATTCCGCGACGTAGAACGCTAAGAGGGAGAACAGGCACAGGACCGCCAGGACGTCGCTCATCCGCGTATAGTATTCCGCGTATTTCTCCCTGCGCGCCCTGACGAGGTAAGGATAGACCAGGTTCGAGACCGTCGTGATCAGCATGAAGATCACTGAGATGACCGACACGGCGAACGTATACATCGCGAACTCCGTCTGGGAGAACAGGTTATCCACGAACACGCTGTCAATGCTGAGGATCAGGATGCCGACAAACTCGCTCAGCATCAGGAAAAACCCGGACTTCGCCATGGGGGCGATTGGCGTCTCCCGCCATCTCGCTGCCTCCCCCGCGACGATCTCCCGGTTCTGCCACATGACGATAACCATGCAAATGAAATTCTGCGCGGTCGTGAAGGCCAGGATCCACTGAAAGTCGTACCAATGGAATAAAATGACGCTCCCCACCATCACGAGGCTTAGCAGGTTCTGGAAATAAGTCACGCGGCTGTCCGCCGCGAAGCGCTTCGTGAATTGGTTGATGGAGGAATAGAACCATTTGATGTTGACGAGCGGGATGTTGACGATGACGAACGCGAACATCACCGTCTTTTCCGTTTCCATGAAAAATGACGCGGCGAAAAGCAAGAGCGACAGCACGGCGACGGCGGCGGCCTGGAGGAACAGCATGAAGCGCCCGTAGGCGCGGAATTCCTTCTTCGGGAGCTGCGACGCGTCCAGGTTGCCGTATTCTAGATAAATCCCGTTCACCAGGCCGAGATGGAAAAATCCCGCGTAAGCGATATAGAGGACATATCCCCTGTAATACGCGTAATCCGGTATGCTAAGCTCTTTTGGCAGCAGGAAGCCAATCAGCAGCAGGACCACGATGGTCAGCACGTTGCTGCTCACCACCATGAAGACATTCTTAACGTTCTCCGACTTCGCTCGTTCCATTTCCCGCATTCCTCCGCGCGAGGCTCCGGCATGAATCCGCGCACAGCGCGATCGACAAAAGCGACGCCAGCTCCACGATCGGGTAGGCGGCGCTCAGGTACATATAATTGATGGCCGGGCAGTTCTCTAAGTGCGTGGACGCGACCCCCGCAAACAGGATCAGGAGGCTCAACCCCAGGCCGGTCACCGCTAGCCAGGATTCCACAACCCTAAGCTTCCGTTTCTTCCATTGCAGCGCCGAGAGGACCGTGAACGCCGCGTAGGACAAAAGGCCCGCCCAGCATAGCGGCCCGCCCAGTGCGCGGTAAAGGGAGGCCGCCGCGTTGCACCGCGCCGACGCCGCTTCCGCTTCCCCGCGCTCCTTCCTGATATTCGCCCTCGTGAGATAGAAATCTGCCGCGCCGACGCATTCCCCTCCCCCGTCGGGGGAAAGCCCCGTGATCGCGGCCCGCGCGACCCGCGTCCCGCCCTCGTACGCGGCCAGGAAAAAGGCGGGATCCTCCGGCTCGTCATATCCCCACTTCACGTCGATACGGCATTTGCCCGCGCCGTCGCCTTCCAAATCCGGATATTGCGCGGCAACGTCCCGGCTCTCCCGGAAGCGGACCCGCGCGGCGGGCCGCCCTGCCTCGTCCTCCACATAGACGTCCAGCCCGTCCAGGCTGTGACCCGGGAAAAGCGCCCATCCGACCAGGCGGAAGCATTTCCCCTCATCCGCATAGTAAACCGGGCCGTGCGTGAGCTTCGCGAATTTCCAGCTCTCGGGCTCATCCTCCCTTGCCGGTTCCTCCGCCACGGATTCCATTTCCCCATGCCCCGACACATAACGCCAGATCCGGGAAATCGTCCCCAGCATCTCCTTGACCTGCCCCCTCGTCCCCAGATGCAGGGAAAGCAAGGGCGACCCGGCGGCCAGCGTGAGGCTGCCCCGCGCCGCCGCCGCGGAGAGTTCCTCGCCCACCCGAGTGTAAAACCGGCTCGCGCTTTCGCAATCCTTATAATATCCCGCGTCCCGGAAGCCGGAAATCAGCGCCCAGCCCAGCCAGCCGTCCTCCACGTTCCCGTCCCCCGGCCGGGTATCATAGGGATCATAGAGGTCCATCTGGCGCTCCACCTGCTTCCTCGCGGAGGCGAGCGTCGGCGAGAATTCGCACAGCGTCCCGAAGTCTTTCCTGGAAAGGCTCACCTTGCCCGTCGCGTCCTCGAACCGGATGCCTCCCGTAAGGAGGGACATCGCCTCTTCGTACCCGGCAATCCTAGACGCGCCGTACGCGCGGGCATTCATCACGTCCACGGCCTTCACGCAAAGGAACAGGCAGCAGAACGGCAGGAACAGCAGCGGCAGCCGCTTCCAGGCCCGCCTCCCCGTTCGCCTCTCTGGCAGGAACGCGGCTAGGGCCAGCGCCGTGACGGCAAACGGCAGCAGCCAGACGGCATCGCTTTTCGTTTCCCATAAGATACCAAGCGCCATGCCCGTGATGAGCGACCATGCCAGGTTTTGCGGGAGCGAGCCTTCCCCGATCTCAAAATAAAGGTTTAAGACGCCGCCAACCACCCACAGCGACAAGGCCGCGCCCAGCCCGTTCCGGTAAGCGCGCTGCCCCGTCTCCGCGGCCGTCATGACCGGGCAAAACAAGAGGATGGCATAGCATGCCGCCAGGAAAACCCTGCTTCTCACGATATGGCCCGCCGCGCGGATCACGATAAGGCACCCCGCCGCGTACAGCAGGCTCGTCGCGTAAATATAAGGCAGGCCCAGGCGGTAGGTCCCCGCTAAGTAAGCCGCGAATCCCGGCTCCTTCGCGAACGTGAAGCAGGAGAACGGCCCCAGCCAATCGCCGGAAAGCATGCTCCATGCCCATTGCGCCATCAGCCCGTCGTCGCAAATGGCGGACGGCAGCGGGTAGATCGGCAGGCCCCGCAGCATCCACAGCTTCAGCAAGGTCATGCCGGCCAGCGCGAGATAGAACGCCCAAGTCGCCTTCCCCTTCGCAAATCCTTTCCTTTCCATGCTCCCCTCTCCCCCATGTCCCGCAAAGCGGGGCGCCGCTCGTTCATGCCGTTTCCCACGCCCTTATGCGTCTTGTGCCGTACCCTCTTGGTACACGTGCGGGTCGCCCCTACGCGCCTTGAACCATGCCTTCCTGGCGTGCGGGGCGCCGCTCGTTCATGCCGCTGTCCACGCAAATTCGCGCCGCGCTCATTTTACGCCATTTTCCTCGCCCGGCGCGCCGCTGCCCGCGCCCTGGCGCACTCATTTATGCTTGATATGCAGGATTCCGATAAAGAAGCTCCCGAATACGATCTCGATCC
>CAZOLD010000138.1:0-4510 GCA_964580595.1 uncultured Eubacterium sp. | reverse complement strand
CGATGTAGCCCTGGCTCATGGCGGAACACACCGACATCGGCGTCGCCGTGTATTCCGGGTAAATTCGGCAGAACTCCGCCATGGCCGTATGGATCATGCCGACTTGCGGCCCGTTGCTGTGGGAAATCACCACCTGGTAATCGTCCTTGATGAAGTCCACGACCGCCTTGGCCGCCCTTTTCGTAGCCAGCTTCTGCTCCGGGAGCGTCGTGCCAAGCGCGTCATGCCCCAGGGCAATCACGATTTTCCTCTTCCTCATAAAACCCCCCATTCCCCGCAAGCGGGGCGCCACCATGGATGAAAGCCCCTACGAATTGCTTATCCGTTCTTCTTCCCAAGCACGGCGCTGACCGTCTTCTCGACCCATTCCCCGTTCTCGTTGGTCTGGATCGTGATCTCCACCTGCGTGCCCGCGGAATAATATTGCATGGTCTCGGCTAAGCTCTCCATTCCCTTGACCGCCTTGCCGTCAAACTTCGTGATGACATCACCTTTCTTGATGCCCGCCTGCGCGGCCGCGCTGTTCTCCTCTACCTTCGTGATGTACAAGCCTTCCGGCATCCCGAAATTCTTCGCTAAGTCGCTCGTGACGTCCTGCCCGGAAACGCCCAGGTAAGAGGATTTCGACTCATCCACGACTTCCCTCGTGATCAGGTTGTTGATAATCGGCTCCGCCGCGGAAATCGGGATCGCGTAACCCATCCCCTCCACTTCGGTATCGCTGTACTTGACGGAATTGATCCCGATCACCTCGCCGTTCATGTTCAAAAGCGCGCCGCCGCTGTTGCCGGGGTTGATGGCCGCGTCCGTCTGGATCAGGTCGTTCGTGACGGAAGTCCCCGTCATCTCGTCGGAAACGGTCACTTCCCGATCCATCGCGCTGATGACGCCCGTCGTCACGGATTGCCCGTACCCTAACGCGTTGCCGATCGCGACGGCGGACTGCCCGACCTTAATCTCGTCCGAATTCCCCAAGGTCGCCACCTTGATCTTGTCCATCGTCTCCTTCGGGATATCCTTCACCTTCACGGACAGCACCGCGAGGTCCATGCTAGAATCCGTGCCCTTGATCTCCGCCTCCACGATCTGGTCGTCGATGAAATTGACGGTGAGCTGCGTGGAATTCGCGACGACGTGGTTGTTCGTCGCGATAAAAATCTCATCCTCCGTCTGGCTGATGATGATGCCGCTCCCCGCGCTCTCCGTATCCTGCGAATACGTGCGCCCGAAGAAATCGCCCCAGACTTCCTGCCCCATGTTCGTGATGGAGACGATGGACGGCATCACGTTATCCACGATATCCGAAACGTCCGTCACGGTCGTCGCCGTGCTGACCGCCGTCGTGGACAAGTCGCCGGAAGAAGAGCCCCCCTGGCCGCCGGACGCCACCGTGCCTTCCTGCTGCGTGCTAGACGGGTCCGCTTTCTTGAATACCAGCCCCGTCCCGTAAAACACGGTGGAGGAAACCAGCCCGAACACCAAGGCCAGGGCCGCGCATTTCACCAGCTTCATGCCAAAGCCGTGCTGCTTTTTTTCCCTCGGGGCCTTTTGCTTCCTGCGCTTCTTCCCCTTGCCCGGGGCCTCGTCCCACTGCCCGCCAGAAGCCTGGCCGCCATAAGGCTGGCTGTACGCCCCCTGCTGGCTGCTTGAGGATTTCCACCCGCCCCCTGCCGGCTGCCCGTACGAATCCCGCGGGCCGTTTCCGGATCCGCCATAGGCCCATCCGCCATTCCCGGCGCTCCCGTAAGGACTGCCGCCGTAAGACTGGCCACCGGAAGCCTGGCCGCCATATGCCTGGCCGCTCCCGGAGCCGCCGTAGGACGCGCCCGCATTCTCGCCGCTTCCCATCGACGCCCGGGCCGGAGTGGCCTGCTCCGCTTCCTTCTTCTCATAATAGTTCGGGTTGCGCTCCTGGTTTTCCTGGTTCCGATAACTGTAAGAATATGTGGAGCCCGATTCTCCCGCGCCGCTCATGTCCGTATGTCCGCCATTGCCATGCATGCCGGCGTCCGTGCCCTGGCCCGCGCTTCCGTTCCCGTTGCCGCTCGTGAAATTTTCCCTATATTTGTCTTCCATAATGCCGCGCTCCTTCCTATGCTTTTGCCAAAGGGCCCGCCGCCCTAAAGCCGCCAGGCGCGTTCCCTTCCGCCGCCTCAAGGAGATGTCCCCCTTGCCTGTTTCTGGGAAAAAGTTTACGGGATGTTTGTGAAGGATCTGTGAAAAATATTTTAACAAAACGTGTGCAAGTCAAGGCTCATTCCACGGTCACGGATTTCGCCAGGTTGCGCGGCTTGTCCACGTCGCATCCCTTCCCCACGGACACATAATAGCTGAAAAGCTGGAGCGGGATAATCGCCAGGGAATTGGTAAAATACCGGTTCGTCTGCGGGATATAGATGACATAATCCGCCGCCTTCTCGATTTCCGTGTTCCCGTCGTTCGTCACGGCCAGGACAAAGGCGCCTCGGCTCCTTAGCTCCACGATGTTGCTGATGGTCTTCTGATACAGATCTTCCTGCGTCGCGACCGCGGCGACCAGCGTCCCTTCCTCGATAAGGGAAATCGTGCCGTGCTTCAGCTCCCCCGCCGCGTACGCCTCGGAATGGATGTAGGAAATCTCCTTTAATTTCAAGGATCCTTCCATGGAGATGGCGTAATCCACGCCGCGCCCCACGAAAAACACATCCTTCGCCGCGACATACCGGTTCGCGAAATGCTGGATTTTCTCCTTATTGCCTAAGAGCATCTCGATTTGCTCCGGCAGGCTCTTTAAGTCGCGAAGATATCCCGCCACTTCCCGCTCGCCCACGACGCCGCGCGCCTGCGCGAACTTGATGGCCAGGAGGTATTCCGCGATCAGCTGGGCGCTGTAGGCCTTCGTCGTCGCGACGGCAATCTCCGGACCCGCCCAGGTATACATCACCTTATCCGCCTCGCGCGCGATGGAGCTCCCGACGACATTGACGATGCCTAACGTGCGCACGCCGCGCTTCTTCGCCTCCCGCAGCGCCGCTAAGGAATCTGCCGTCTCCCCCGACTGGCTGATGACGACGACTAGCTCGTCCTCCGTTAAGATCGGGTCGCGGTAACGGAATTCCGACGCTAAGTCCACCTCAACCGGGATCCTCGCCATCCCCTCGAAGACATATTTCCCCGTGACGCCAACATGGTAAGCCGAGCCGCAGGCGACGATGTGGATCTTGCTGATGGAGCGGATTTCCTCATCCGTCATGCCCAGCTCCTCAATCTCGATCCGGTTATCCTTGATCCGGGGGCTTAGCGTGTCGCGCACGGTCTTTGGCTGCTCGTACATCTCCTTGAGCATGAAATGCTCGTACCCGCCCTTTTCCGCCGCGTTGATGTCCCAGTCTATCGTCGAGGGCTCTTTCGCGATGGCCTCGCCGTCCACGTTGAAGAACGAGATGTCCCCTTTCGTCAGAACCGCGATTTCCTCATTCTGGATGAAATATACGTTTCTCGTGTATTTCAATACCGCGGGCACGTCCGAGGCAATGAGGCTCCCGTCCCTGCCATGCCCGACGATCAGCGGGCTGTCCTTGCGCACGGCATAAATTTCCCCCGGATGATCCTTGAAAATTATGCCCAGCGCGTAAGAACCCTCCACCCGGTGCATGACCTTCGTGATGGCCTCCACCGGATCCCCCCTGTCATAGTAATCCAGCAGGTGCGCCACGACTTCCGTGTCCGTCTCGGAGCGGAACTGGTATCCCTTGGCCGATAAGTATTTCCGCAGCTTCAGGTAATTCTCGATGATGCCGTTATGCACGACGGCAATCGTGCCCTCCTCGTTAAACTGGGGATGCGCGTTCACGTCCGTGGGCGCGCCGTGCGTCGCCCAGCGCGTATGCCCGATGCCGGAAAGCCCTGGCATCGTAGCCCCGTCATGCGTAAGCTCGCTTAGCACCTTCAGCCGGCCCGTGGACTTGCGCGCCTTGATTTCCTTCCCGTCATATACCGCGATCCCGGCCGAGTCATACCCGCGGTACTCCAGCCTCGCGAGGCCGTCCAGCAAAATGGGCGCCGCCTGGGACTCCCCGATATATCCTACGATTCCGCACATAATCTCCTACCCTCACTCGCCGCCATCCGCCGCGGAGCCGTTGCCCGCGCCGCTGCCGTCATTTGCCCCGGAGGCGTCGCCCGCGCCGCTGCCGTCATTTGCCCCCGAGGCGTCGCCTGCGCCGCTCCTGTCATATGTTTCCAAAACGTCGCCTTCCCCGCTGCCATCAAATGTTTCCAAAACGTCGCCCGCGCCGCTGCCATCATTTGCCCCCGAAACATCGCCCGCGCCACTGCCATCGTATGATTCTGAGCCGTCGCCCGCGCTGCTGCTATCATTTGCCCCCGAAACGTCACCCGCGCCGCTCCCGTCATACGTCCCCGAAACGTCGCCTGCGCTGCTGCCTTCGTATGTCTCCGAGGCGTCGCCTGCGCTGCTGCCATCGTATGTCTCCGAGGCGTCGCCTTCCCCGCTGCTGTCATATGACTC
>CAZOLD010000137.1:0-4534 GCA_964580595.1 uncultured Eubacterium sp. | reverse complement strand
GAGCGATGACAAAGCATTTTCTTACATTCATCATATTTCATGACAAGCGGGAGAAATTGGAAGGCACGCTGTCGAGCATCTGCCGGGGATTGGAGGGGAAGGGCGTCCCGGCGCAGGCCATCTTGGTGGATCTTGCGGGGAACGCGAGGCAGGTGGCCGGGCGCGTGGACTTAGGGGGCTTGGACGTGGAGTTCCTGGAGGCGGGCGGCGGGCAGGAAGAGCCGCGCGGAGGCATGCCCGCGAAAGGCAAGGAGGCATCCGGAGAAGCGATGCCCGCGAATGGCAAGGAGGCATCCGGAGAAGTGATGCCCGCGAATGGCAAGGAGGCGTCCGGGGAAGTGATGCCTGGGGAGGAGACTCCCGCGAAAGGCAAGGCGGCGCCCGCGCCCGATATCCTGGAGCGCGCGCTGGGGATGGCGAGCGGCGAATACGTCAATATCACGAAATCGGGCGTCTTGTATGAGGGCGACTGCCTGGAGAGGATTTTCCGGTACGCGAAGAAGCACGGGAAGGGCAAGTTCCTGGCGCCGGCGGTGTCTCGGAAAAATTCCTCCCCCATGAAGGAAGTCTACGCGTTCCGGAAGGAATGGATGAAGTCCCGCGGCAAGGCAGGATTGGATGGCAGCTACCATGTCGTGCATTGCAATTATTTCACCTATTTCATCCGCAGGGAGCGCATCTCCGCGCGCCGCGCGGACGATGATTCCTGGGCCTTGTCCATTTTGAAGAAAATGTTCTATACCGTGACGGCCGACGCGGAAATCGGGCTCGTGCGCGACGCGAAATTGAGGATCGCGGAAACGAACGAGGCGACAGCCGCGTGGGAGGCGATGCTCAAGGGCGAATGCCTCACGTTTGCCCGCTCGCTTTTGGTACCGCTCCTTGATTTTTGCAAGGAGGAGCGCCCCGCCTGCGATAAGAACGCGAAATACAACCTGCTGTATTATTGCAGCCGCGTCATAAACAATTACGAGCCAGAGGAGGATGGGGAGGAGACGGCGGCCATCCGCAAGATCATAGAGGATGTGGCGGAGTACGTGAAGGACGATGAGGTCTTGCTGTTCAACCAATACCTGAGCAGGGAATACAAGTATTTCCTGGAGAAGCGGCTCCCCTGGGAAAATACGGGGAACCCGGAGGTGGCGGCGCGCAGGAAGGACATCTTAGACGCGTCCCGCGCGGACACGGTATTCCAGTTCATCCGGATCCTGCCTGGGAAGCTGGAGATGGAATGCAGGGTGGAGATGTTTGGCGCCCCGGATTTCAGGGTTTATTTTGACGTGAACGGCCGGCTGGTCGAGGGCGCCATGAAGGAGCGGGAGGAGACGACGGATTGGTTCGGGGAGCCCTTCTGCACGAAAAAATACGCGGCCTGCGAGGTGCCGTTAGCGGACGCGGGGGAGTACCGGATCCGGGTCGCCTGCGTTGCCGGGGGCGCGGAAGTCGTGGAGAAGTCCTACAAGTTCGGCAAATTCACGCCGCTTTTAGCTAACGTGGATTTGTATTATGAGAAATGCGGCTGGTGCCTGTATTTTGACAGGAAGGCGAACGAGCTGGTGGCGGCGCGGGCAAAGCCCTCATTGAGGTTGCGGCTTACTTCCCGCAGGTTCCTCTCCCTCCTCAGGGCGGAGAACGCGTCCCGCAAGGCGATCGTGGCCAGGGCTGCCTACGGCGCGCTGCGTCATTTCAAGAAAGAGGAGGTTTGGCTGTTCTTAGACCGGCCTTACCGGGGGGACGACAACGGGGAAGTTCTCTTCCGCTACGTGTGCCGGCAGGAATTGCCCGGCGTGAGGCCGTATTTTGTCATCGCGAAGGAGGCGCCGGATTTCCGGCGGATGCAGGAATACGGGGAAGTCGTGCCGCTTTATTCCTGGAAGCATAAGTTCCTCTTCCTCCTTAGCGATTTCATCGCGTCATCCCAGGCGAACAACCCGGTCGTGAACCCCCTTGCCGCGTCGGGCGCGTATTACAGGGACATCATGTTCGACAAGAGGATCGTCTTCTTGCAGCACGGCGTGACGAAGGACGACCAGTCGGCGTGGCTGAACCGTTACAGCCGCAACCTGTACGGCTTCGTGGTGAACACGATGCCGGAATATGACTCGATCCTGGACGGCTCCTATTATTACACGCCGAAGGAAGTGTGGCTGACGATGATGCCGCGCTATGACGCGCTCAGGCATGACGAGAAGCGCTATGTCACGGTCATGCCGACCTGGCGCAAGACCTTGAGCGCGGGGATGGACGCCTCCGGCGTCTGGATCGTGGGCGATGATTTCGTGGAGAGCGAGTATTTCCAGTTTTATGACCGGCTTTTAAATCACGAGAGGCTTCTCGCGGCGGCGAGGCGCTGCGGGTATACCATTTGCTTCATGCCGCACCCGAACGTGGAGCCGGCCATCGGCCGCTTCCACCACCATCCGGACGTGATTTTCTGGAACAGCGAGAAGGCATACCGGGACGTCTTCGCGGAGTCGGATCTTTTGGTGACGGATTATTCTTCCGTTGTCTTTGATTTCGCGTACCTGCGCAAGCCGGTCGTCTATTGCCAGTTTGACCGGGAGGAATTCTTCTCGGGCGGCCATTCCTATGTGGAAGGGTATTTCGATTACGAGAGGGACGGCTTCGGGGAAGTCGAGAAGGACCTGGAAGGCCTCGTGGACCGCGTGATCGAGTACATGGAGAGCGGCTGCCGGCTGAAGGAGCGTTACGCGAGGCGGATAGACGAGACGTTCGCGTACCACGATAAGGAGAGCTGCAGGCGCGTCTTAGACAAGATGCTTGGCAAGACCATAAGCGCGGAAAGGGAAAGGCGGTAGGAAAATGGATTTCATCTCGGGCACGTTCATGGCATTCGTCGCGGCGCTCGCGCTGGTTTATTTCCTCATGCCGGGCAAATTCCAGTGGGTCGTCCTGCTGATAGGGAGCTACGCGTTTTACGCCTACGCCAACGCGGACACGCTGGTGTTCTTGGTGATCACCTCGCTCGTGACCTTCGTGGCGGGCCTGGCTTTGGGCAAGAAGAACGACAAGCTGTCCCGCGCCTTGATTAGGCAGAAGGACGAATTGACGCGCGAGGAGAAGAAGGCCCTGAAGCTCAAGGCCACCAAGGGGAAGCGGCGCGTCGTGGCCTGCGCGGTCCTCATCAACCTGGGGCTTTTGGTTTTCCTGAAATATTATAATTTCCTGGCGGGGAACGTAAACGCCGTGATGGGGCGCCTTGGCGCGGCGGGGCGGCTGCCGGCCTTGGACCTGCTGCTGCCGCTCGGCATCTCGTTCTACACGCTCCAGTCCATTGCCTACACCGTGGACCTGTACCGGGGGAAATACAAGCCGGACCGGAATTTTTTCAAATTCGCCCTGTTCATGTCGTTCTTCCCGCAGATCGTGCAAGGACCGATCGCGCGTTACGACCAGCTGGCGCACCAGCTCTATGAGCCGCATAAGTTTGATTACGACAGGGTGGCGCAGGGAGCGCAGCTGATCCTTTGGGGATTCATGAAGAAGCTGATCCTGGCGGATCGGATCGCTGTCGCGGTCGACTGCATTTTTAACGACCCCGGGTCCTACAGCGGCTTCCTGCTCTTTTTCGCGGCCTCGGCTTACGGCCTGCAGGTTTACGCGGATTTCTCAAGCGGGATGGACATCGCGCGGGGCGTGTCCCAGATTTTGGGCATCGATTTGGCGCTGAACTTTGAGAGGCCGTATTTTTCCAGGTCGATCAGCGAGTTCTGGCGCAGGTGGCACATCTCCCTGGGGAACTGGATGCGGGATTACGTGTTCTACCCGCTGTCCCTATCGAAGGCGTTCTCAGGCCTGGGGAGGGCCACGCGCAAGATTTTCGGGACTTACGTCGGCAAGAAGCTCCCGTCGTTCCTCTCGATGTTCATCGTGTTCCTGCTCGTGGGCATCTGGCACGGCTCCAGCTGGAAGTACTTAGCGTACGGCGTCTGGAACGGCACCATCATCGTGACCAGCATCCTGCTTGAGCCGGCTTACGCCGCCGCCTTGAGGAAATGCGGGATAGACGGGGAGAGCTTCGGGTGGAAATTCATCCAGATGTTCCGCACGTTTTTGCTCAGCAGCTTCGGGCGGTTCTTCCCGAGGGCGGCCTCCTGCACGGTGGCGCTGGACATGATCAAGCGCACGTTCACCGGGCTGAACCCCTGGGTATTCTTTGACGGGTCCTTCCTGGAGCTTGGGCTTACCTATAACGACTACCTGGTCGTCCTGCTGTTCGTGGCCGTGCTTTTGGTGGTCGGGATCCTGCAGGAGCGCGGCATCCACATCAGGGAGGCCATCGCGTCGCAGAACGTGATTTTCCGGTGGGTCATCTACATCGGGGCGATCCTGGCGCTCATGGTCTACGGCAGCTACGGCGCCGGATACACGGCGGGCGAGTTTATTTACCAGCAGTTCTGACTGCGGGGGATTTCGGGAGGGCAGTGTCATGACGATAAGACAGGGATTTCGGCTCGTGGCGTTTTGCGTCGTGTTAGGGATTTCGGCGGTTTCCGTCATGGGCGTGTTCGGC
>CAZOLD010000136.1:3030-4592 GCA_964580595.1 uncultured Eubacterium sp. | reverse complement strand
AACTAGAAACGGGTAGTGCGGCTGACACTGCCTGTCCTTATATGTTTATATGGAGGAAAATGAGATGAAACAGGAAAAGAAAATCCCCTACAAGATTTACCTGGATGAAAGCGAGATCCCGAAGTCCTGGTACAACATGCGCGCGGACATGGACGTGAAGCCCGCGCCGCTCCTGAACCCGGGGACGCTGCAGCCCATGACGGCGCAGGAGCTGGAGGGCGTGTTCTGCGCGGACTTGGTCGCGCAGGAGCTGGACAATGACACGGCTTATGTGGAAATCCCGGAGGAAATCCGCAACTTTTACAAGATGTACCGCCCGTCGCCCTTGGTGCGGGCTTACTGCCTGGAAGAGAAACTGCAGACGCCCGCGAAGATTTACTACAAGTTCGAGGGCAACAACACGAGCGGCAGCCACAAGCTGAATTCCGCAATCGCGCAGGCGTATTACGCGAAGAAGCAGGGCTTGAAGGGCGTCACCACGGAGACGGGGGCCGGCCAATGGGGCACGGCGCTCTCCATGGCTTGCGCGTTCTTAGGGCTTGACTGCAAGGTATACATGGTAAAGGTCTCCTATGAGCAAAAGCCGTTCCGCCGGGAAGTCATGCGGACGTACGGGGCTTCCGTGACGCCGTCGCCGTCCGATACCACGGAAGTGGGGCGCAAGATCCTGGCGGAGCATCCCGGCACGACGGGGAGCTTAGGATGCGCGATTTCCGAGGCCGTGGAAGTGGCGACGTCCAACGAGGGGTACCGCTACGTGCTAGGGAGCGTGCTAAGCCAGGTTCTGCTCCACCAGTCCGTCATCGGCCTGGAGACGAAAACGGCCATGGATAAATACGGGATCGTCCCGGACATCATTATCGGGTGCGCCGGGGGCGGTTCGAACCTGGGCGGCCTGATCGCGCCGTTCATGGGCGAGAAGCTCCGCGGGGAAAGGGATTACCGCGTCATCGCGGTGGAGCCCGCCTCCTGCCCGAGCTTCACGCGCGGCAAATTTGTCTATGACTTCTGCGACACGGGGATGATTTGCCCCTTAGCGAAGATGTACACGCTTGGCAGCGGGTTCATCCCGTCCCCGAACCACGCGGGCGGGCTGCGGTTCCATGGCATGAGCTCCATCCTGTCGCAGCTTTACCATGACGGCTACATGGAAGCGACCGCCGTGGAGCAAAGGCCCGTCTTCGAGGCCGCGGAGCTGTTCGCGAGGGCCGAGGGCATCCTGCCCGCGCCGGAGAGCGCACACGCGATCCGCGTGGCCATCGACGAGGCGCAGAAATGCAAGGAAACCGGAGAGGAGAAGACCATCCTGTTCGGCCTCACGGGAACCGGATATTTCGACATGGTCGCTTATGAGAAATTCCACGACGGGGAAATGGAGGATTCCATCCCGACGGACGCCGACCTGCAGGCCGGCTTTGACGGGATCCCGAAATTCCCGGGGAACGAGGCGTAAGCCTGGCCGGGAACGGGTTCCGCAAGGCCCCAGGTGCGCGGGCGCGGAACCGTTAGGAATCGCTTGAATCGCGGGGAAACGGGGCGGCTTGGCGGCGGCCCCGTTTTCT
>CAZOLD010000136.1:0-2930 GCA_964580595.1 uncultured Eubacterium sp. | reverse complement strand
GCGCGTACCGAATCTTCATAGGGGGAGGCAGCATGGGAAAAGAAGAATATAGCAAGGCATTCCGGATCGGGAAAAAGGATTACCAGGCGCGGATGCTGCGCGGCGAGAAGCCGACGTTGCAGGTGCTAGACGATATCCTGCCGGAAAGGGGCTCCTACTCGGAAGAGCCCCTTGGGCTGGTGCAGATCCCGATCAGCCAGATCGTGGGGACGAAAACCGCCGCGCGGAGCAATTCCTTCGCGGGGGATTTCATGCCCATCCTGCGGGAGAGCACGGAATTCGCCGCCAAATGGGCGAATTTGAGCAGCATCCACCTGGAGGAGGGCATCCGCGACCCGATCAAGGCTTATGAGTACATGAACAAATTTTACGTGGAGGAAGGCAACAAGCGCGTGAGCGTCATGAAATACTTCGAGGCGGATTCCATCCCCGGGAACGTCACGCGCGTCATCCCGCGCCGCACGGACGAGAAAGAGAACCGGATTTATTATGAGTTCCTGGATTTCTACCGCCTGGCGCCCATCAATTATATCTGGTTTTCCAAGGAAGGGAGCTTCGCGAAGCTGCAGGCGGCTGTCGGGAAGAAACCCGGGGAGAAATGGACGAAGGATGAATTGATGGATTTCAGCTCCGTTTACGCCCGTTTCCTTTCCGAGTACCGGACCATTGAGGCGGACAACGCAAAAATCACGCCGGGGGACGCGTTCCTGTCCTTCACGGAACTCTACGGGTACGGCACGATCCTGCAGAAGACGACGGACGAGCTGCGGACGCTGGTCGCGAAGAGCCGGGAGGAATTCGTGCTCTTAGGGGAATCTTCCGACATCGACCTCAAGATGCAGCCGAGCCACAAGAAAAAGAAATTGTTCGACATCCTCTTCCCCGCCGACGTGCCGAAATTAAAGATCGCCTTCATCAATGAGAAGACGAAGGAGACGTCCGCATGGACCTACGCCCACGAGCTGGGCAGGATTTACCTGGAGCAGACTTTCCCCGACGAGGTGCAGACCGTCTGCTACGAGAGGGGGACGCCGGAAAATATCGACTCCCTCCTGGAGGACGCGATTTCCACGGGTTGCAACCTGATTTTCACGACGACTCCCTCTTTCGTGCAGGCGAGCGTGAAGGCGGCGATCGCCAACCCGAAGATCCGGATCGTCAACTGCTCCTTGAATACGTCGCACCGCTACATCCGCACGTATTACTCCAGGATGCACGAGGCGAAATTCCTCATGGGCGCGATCGCGGGGTCGATGGCTGAGAACAACCGCCTGACCTACATCGCGGACTACCCGATTTACGGCTCGATTGCCAGCATCAACGCCTTTGCGCTGGGGGCCAGGATGGTGAATCCGCGCGCGAAGGTGTACCTGGAATGGTCGGCCAAGAAGGACGGCGACATCGACGAGCGGATCCGAGAAGTCGCGCCCTCCTGCATTTCCGGGAGGGACATGGCCATCCCCGAGGAGGCGTCCCGGTACTTTGGCATATACTACATGGATGGCGATCATCCTAAAAACCTTGCCATGCCGCTGTACAACTGGGGGAAATTTTACGAGCAGCTGATCCGCACGATCATGAGCGGGGCATGGAAAGACGACGACGACGCCTCCGTGCCGAAGGCCATCAACTATTGGTGGGGCATGGCGGAGGGCGTGGTGGACGTCGTCTGGTCAAAACGCCTCCCGATCGGGACGATGCGGCTGGTGAAGCTCCTAAAATCCAGCATCTGCTCCGGGGAGTTCCACCCGTTTTCCGGGATTTTGTACTCCCAGTCCGGCATCGTGCATTCCGACCCGGACCGCACGCTCACGCCGGAGGAGGTCATGAAGATGGACTGGCTGGCGGGGAACGTCATCGGCTCCATCCCGGACATGGACGAGCTCAAGCGGCAGGCCGCGCCCGTCGTCAGCCAGCAGGGCGTGAAAAAATAAACCAGCCGGAAGGGCGTGGAAAGTTGCCTGCCCTTGCCCGTCGTCAGCCGTCAGGGCGCGGAAAAATAAAAACCCCATGCCCGAGGGGCGCCACCATGGATGAAAGCCCGGCAGGTTGCCCGCGCGGCCGCATAAGGAGATTGCGCGCATGAAGATTATGGCGATCGCGGACGAGGAGTCCGAATATCTGTGGAATGATTTCCGCAAAGAGAAGCTGGAGGGCGCGGACCTCATCATTTCCTGCGGGGACCTGGATGCCGACTACCTCTCGTTCCTGGCGACATTTTCCGGCGTCCCGGTCCTATACGTGCATGGCAACCATGATGAGCGCTACCGGCAGAAGCCCCCGGAAGGATGCGTTTGCATCGAGGACAGCATTTATGTCCATGAAGGCGTGCGCATCCTGGGGCTGGGCGGCTCGATGCGCTACCGGCCCGGCACGTTCCAGTACACGGAGCGGCAGATGCGCCAGCGCGTGGCGAGGCTCCAGTTCGCCCTGTTCCGGAAGCACGGCTTTGACATCCTAGTCGCCCACGCCCCGGCCTACCAGCTTAACGACGGGCGCGACCTGCCCCACCAGGGATTCCAGGTATTCAACCGCCTGATGGAGAAATACCGCCCGGGGTACTTCCTGCACGGGCACGTGCACCTCTCCTACGGAAGGAGCCACAAACGCTATGACAAATACATGGACACCCATGTCATCAATGCGTACCGCAGCTGCGTGTTCGAGCTGGGCGACGAGCAGATCCAGGAGCATTTGCATTGAGCAAGCGGGGCGCCGCCCCGCGGCGTGCCCGGATGGGAAGAACCGCGGCGTGCAGACAAGGGAAGCCTCGCGGCGTGCCTGGGAAGGGAAACCGCGGCGTGCCCAGGAATAGAATTACCGCGACAAGAAGGCAGGGGAAGAGCCGCGGCGTGCAGGCAAGGGAAGCCCCCATGCCCCGCAAGCGGGGCGCCGCCATGGATGAAAGCCCACGGATTCGCAATCCGGGC
>CAZOLD010000135.1:950-4596 GCA_964580595.1 uncultured Eubacterium sp. | reverse complement strand
ACCTCGCAGGATCGTCCGCTTGCCGTTGATGCGAAACCCTGTCTTCGGAGAAAACTCCAGGAGTCGGATCCCAAATCGCGCCTCCTGCACATCCTCCCCGAACGTGACCCTGCAGATATGCAAGGCCGGCGCTTCCGGAGACCATGTCTTAGCGTGCGGAAGGTCGATCTCGCAGGAGAAGCTTCCGTCCGCTGTTCCTTCCACGGAGGCCTCCACGCGCCCTGTATCCGCCCCGTCTAATATCTCAGCCCGGATGTTGCCTTTCCCGGCCACCTCCACGTCGACTCGTACCCTCGGGCGATGATAGTCCAGCGTCGTGACGCGGATCCCGTCCAGCTGAATATGCGCGGTTGGAAGAAGGTACATCCAGACCGGGCGATAGATTCCCGTCCCGGAGTACCAGCGGCTGTTCGGCTGGTCGCTGTTTACCGCCTCCACACGCAACTCGTTCGTCTCCCCCTGCCTCAGGCGGTCTGTCACATCCGCGTAAAAGCCGATGTACCCATAATCTTGGTACGCGATCTTTTCGCCGTTTAGGTAAACGGACGCCTTGTGGTAGACGCCCTCGAACTCCAGAATCGCTGTCTTGCCTCGCCAACCCTTAGGGACATCGAATGCCTTCTCGTAGACATAGTCATGCGCGTCGACCCAGCCATTGTTCACCCCGCCGGGGCTTGTCTCGCTCTTCCCATCGAGGAGCATCGCGTCGTGAGGGAGCATCACGTCGATCGCGTCACCCTCTGCTCCCTTTCGGTAGCATTTCCAATCCTCGTTAAATGATAATTTCTCCATAACCCTTCCCTTTGCCATCGCAAGCAGAAAATCCCTTAGGGCGTCATGTCGCTTTCCAAGGGATTTTCCACTCATCCTTTTCTTATTTTCTTCCTCTCTTCAAAAAGCCGGCCACCATGGACAGCACCACGCTGACGGCCATGCCCGCGCTGATGGAGAGGATGGTTCCCACTTGCGCCGAGTCGCCGAACATATGGATCCCCTGGAGCGCGTCCACGAAGGATCCGACGGAATCCGACAGAAACTTCGCCACGGCAAGGCTGTAGCACGCTGTGGCCAGGATGACCAAATAGTCATTGTCCCAGATCATCAAGACCACGTCAAGCGCCACGCCGGCGACGAGCGCGGCGATTATGACCGCGTCCATCGCGTCGTGGGCAGGAGCCCACATTACGAATCGGACGAAGGAGACGATCGCCATGACCCCCGCCAGGATGATGAAGTAAAAACCGATTGCCCTCTTTCCGCCTATCTTTTCCCTCATTCCTTCTCAGCCTCCTCTATCCGTATCTTCGACTTGCGCCTCGCCCGGACAAGCATCACCACGCACAGCACCTCGAGCAGCGCGAAAATCCCGATGATGACGCACATTGCCGGCTGCCACCATGGGGTCACGGAAACAACCTTCGAATTGACGCTGAAGCCGTTCATGATCGCGCTGTTCGCCGCGATGTACAGGTAATCGTGGGCGGAATCCCGCAGCTTGCCCAAAAGGTAGCCGTCATCGGTGTCCTGAATCTGGCTGGCCAACGCCCTGGAGCTTTTGCCCTCGAAGTCAAGGCAATAGGTGTCGGTTCCGGCAACGATCGTAGACGAGAAATGCGTCTTGAACGGCTCCCCGTTCGCGACCGCGTCGGTCTCCTGCTGCCCGATGAAGCCCCATTCCCCTGAGGCGACCTGAGTGCAAAGTGCCACGCTTGCGGAGCACCATGTCATGCCAAGCCTGTTGAACCCGTGCATTACGGCCTTGCACCCAGCCTTCGCGAGCGCTCCCTCGAAGCCTCGGAGGTCTCCCTCGCGGAACGCCTGCTCGTTGAAAAAGCAGCTGATTCCCTGCCGATTGTTCTCTTGGTCATTTCCCGCGAGGTGCTTTGGCCCCGCATGCACGCCCTTCGACTCGATCCCCGTCACCTCCGGGATCTCGCAGAGGTACGTCATGACGGCATCCTCGGAAAAGTACTCGAAGTTGCGCCCGCCAAAAGGCGTCCTGTGAATGTTCGCTCCAGGCATCCAGTCTTCCATCAAGCCTAGGTACATGCATTCCTCCCCCATCAGCTCGCCGCGGCGCTGCATCAGATCCTTGTTGAACGTGGAGGCGAGAACCAGCTCGCATGGGAACGCGGCATCGTCCCTGCCGTCCCCGTATTTCTCCGCGTTGAAGGTACCGCCCACGCCGTCCGGGCCATCTCCGGCGACGATGGCCGGCTTGCCGACCCGCGCGATTTCCGCGGTGCCAAAGTTGTCCGCCGTCAAGGACGAGAGCTCCTCAATCGTGAACTGATCCAGGTAACTCTCCCAATCTTCGTCGTCATAGCTCTTGCCGATCATGGCCGCCAGCGGGATTTCCTGGCTCTCTCCCTGCGTGAAGTCGCTGACCGAAGGGGCATCGTCTGGCTTCTCGTAGTACTCCCCGTTCAAAACCTCGATCATCTCGTCGTTCGCCGCCACCTGCGTCGGGCTTTCCGGATAGGTTCCCTCCCAGTCGCTCCTCGAAAGGTAGGTCACTGCGCCGTCTACCCAGTAGTTGATGTCGCAGTCGTCAAACTGGTTGGTCACTTCCTCCCCGGTGTAAGGGGATGCCTTGTAGGTCTCGTCATCGAACGACTCTTTCCACGCGTAGGCCTTGTTAGCGTCGCCGCTCGCGTCGGCCCCGTCCTGATCCACCATCCCCGTGGCACCCTTGGCCGCGAGGACATTGTTCAGCGCGTCGTGCGCGTTCTCGCCGATCGCGGCATAGTACGTCCCCTCGCTCAGGACGTAGCCTTTCGCATTCGTGTAATCATAACTTGCCAAGAGGTACTTGTCGCAGCTCAATGTCAATGTCTGGGACTCTCCCGGCGCGAGAAGGTCGGTCTTCGCGAAGTCCATCAGCTGGATCGCGGATTTCTCCACGAGGTTCTCCTTCTCGTACTTTCCATACGGGGTTTGCGCGTATGCCTGGACGACGGACTTGCCCTCCGTGTCCCCCGTGTTCTTAACCGTCACCGTCATCTCCACGCTGTCTCCGTCCGTCTTCACGCTGTCTAACGTCTGCTCGAACGTGGTATAGGAAAGCCCGTAGCCGAACGGGTAGGTCACTTCGTCGGCGTAGCTCCAAGGATCTCCTGTCGAGGAGCCGGCAGGGGAACTCGCGCCTCCCTGCCCGAGGATCGCGTCCTCGTAGCGCGTCTCGTAGTACTTGTACCCCACGTAAATACCTTCCGCCTGAACCGTGTACCAGGAAACGTCCGCCTCGCCCTCGGTCGTCTACTCTAAGACCTCGTCCAAAGTCGTCCAATTCTGGTTGTTGTAGCTCCCGTTCACGACCGCCGGGGCGGACAAGGAGTTTGCCGCATAGGTGTCCGTCAAGTGACCGGACGGGTTTGCCTTGCCCGTCAGCAGGTTGGCGACTCCCTCGAAACCCCTTTGGCCCGGAGCGCCGATCCAGAGGCACGCATCCACGTCATACTCCTCTAACCAGCCAAGTTCCATCGCCCATCCGCTGTTTAGGAGCACGACCGTCTTGTCAAACTTGCCGGAGTCCCGGATCATCTGGAGAAGGTCTTTTTCCTCCTGGTGGAGAGCCAGCTGGCTGATCCCTTCCTTGGGATCCTCCGTGTAGAGCTCGATGCCTTCCCCGCCTTCCCTGGCCAGC
>CAZOLD010000135.1:0-940 GCA_964580595.1 uncultured Eubacterium sp. | reverse complement strand
GTCGTTATAATCATCCTCCCATGACTTCTGAATCTCATCCGTGTAGATGGAGATGTCCTCCTCCCCCATCGACCATTCGCTGGTTGTGTTCGTCTGGAAGTCGTAGGCCCCGGTGCCTCGGCTGGTCTTGCTTGCCTTATACGCATCTTGCAACGTGTCGTTAATCTCGAAGCCCGCGTCGGAGAGCGCCGCATATAGATCCACGCAGTATTCCCCCTTGTAGCCATTGGATCCTGCGGATGCCGCCTTGAAGAGCGGCTGGGCGACGGCATGCCCGAAGAGCGTCACCCTCGTCTCGTCCGGAGACAGCGGAAGAGCGTTCTCCTTGTTGAGAAGGAGCACCGCTCCCTCCTCTTCCTCCGTCACGCTTTCCGCATAGGTGTCCGCGATCAGCTTCTGCAGGTTCTCCGCATTCAGCTCTCCATACTCGCTCTCGTAGTAGGTCGTGTCCCCGGCATTTCCGCCCTCTTCGTTGACGACCTTGCTTGTCTGGATACCGAGGGCACCGTTGACCGTCCCTTGGTAGCCCATCATGGTGCTCATGGTCAAGATAGACGCGATGAGCAGGAACGAGCATACGGACGCTAAGCCTGTCCACAATCTGGTTCGCCTCATTGGTTTGATCTCCTCCTTTCCTTTTTCTTTCTTTCCTTTTTGGTTTTGGTGGTCTTTGGTGGTTTCTCGCTGTCTTTCGCCCTTCCTGGCGCGTAATCTCTCGCCGCGAAGCGCGCCGCTCCATAAAAGCCATAGCCGGCATCATGGCCAAAATGCGGCACAATCCCCATGGCCGTATGCTTTCATTTTAAGGGGATTTTTGGAAATATCAATAGAGCGTTCACAAATTGTCGCCAAGGGGTCGTATTTTGCAATCCCACATTCTTATGGAATCTTCCTATTGTTTTCTTTCCGCCCAAATGATATCATGGTATCGTTGCGGGCG